>JBKDPX010000420.1:0-2293 GCA_046342165.1 Phycisphaerales bacterium
GAACAACTCAAGACTCTTCGGCACACCGGTCTTCCAATCTTCCTTCCCTTCGAACTCCAGCGAGATGTATCCCTTGTATCCCGCGTTGCGCAGGGTCTTGTTCACGCGTTCGTAATCGATATCGAGCGTGTACCACTCGCCGTCGCCGTAATAGGTCTTGGCTTGCACGAGCACCGTGTCCGGCGCCATCACTTCCTGTTGTTCATACATGTTCTGCAGAAAGTTACCCGTGTCGAGCGTCATTCGCAGCCACGGGCTCTTGATCGCATCATGGATTCGCTTCACGCCTGCCGCGGTGTAACCGAGACCCCAGTGATTTTCGAGCCCCATGCACACGCCGCACTCCTGCGCCGTGGGGAGAAGTTTCTCGATCGAGGAAATGCACCATTCGAAGGCTTGGTCTTCGGTGTAGCCCGGAATCGCAGGTTCGACGCCTTTGTTGGCCATGAACTCGTCGAAGTTCTTGATGGTGCGCCAACGGCCTGTGTTCAGGCGCATCGTCGGAATGCCGAGTTTGTACGCCAGTTCGATGCACTTAAGCGTGTGATCGATGTTGCGTTGACGCTCATCCGGGTCGGGCGAGACGAATCCCTGCTTGATGGAGAAGCCCATCAGGTCCAGACCGTTCACGAACGCGCGATGCTTCAGTTGTTGGAGATAGTCGTTATCCTCGCGCTTCATCATGCCGTCGTGCAAAAGCTCAACGCCGTCGAAGCCCAGTTCAGCCGCGCGATCAATGCAGTCGAGCAACTCCGGACATTCGCCTTTGAAGTGCCAGAACGAGTAGGTTGAAACGCCGATCCGAAGCGGACGATGATTCGCGCTCGGCGGCGAAACTTTGGCGATCGCCCGGTCAACCGGAATCAAACCCGCGGCGAGTACCGCCGAAGAAGCGAGAAATGCGCGTCGATCCGTAAGCATGCGGCCTCCTTCATTTGTGATGTGCAGCATACACGAAATGTCGTACAATCGGAACATGAAGAACGCACTATCGATCGCTCTCTCGATCTGTATCACGCCACATGTCTTTGCTCAGGAGATGTCCAAGTTGTGGAGCGAGCGTTGCGCTTCGTGTCACGGCGAAGCCGCGCAGGGGAACGACGCGACCAAGAGTCTTCTGTCACTCGAGAAGATGGCGCAGGAACTCGATCGACCGTTCTACGAGTCGATCAAGCCGGGACTCAAGAGTGTGGACGGTCATGCGTTTCTTGATCTGGATAACAGTCAGGCGTGGGGACTCATCGTTCACCTTCGTGAACTGCAAAGTCGTCATGCTCGAGGCAAGCTCATCCCCGCTCGTGCAAATGATGGAGTCTACGAAAGCGGGGGACATCAGTACCGCGTGGAAACCGTGGTGAAGAAGGGGCTCGAAGTGCCGTGGGGCATCGAGTTCATGCCCGACGGCCGCGCGATCGTCACCGAGCGTCAGGGGACCGTCCGCATCTGGAGCGGCGGCGCCGAACCCGGTCCCGCCGTCGACGGAATCCCGGCGGTCGTTCAAGCCGGTCAAGGCGGTCTGCTTGATGTCGCGTTGCACCCTGAGTTCGCTTCGAACAAGTGGGTCTACCTCGCATACAACGCCCAACTTGCGGACGGCGGCCGCAGAACCATGACCAAGGTGGTTCGTGGACGCATCGCTGAAAAAGACGGCGTCTTCACGTGGGGCGATCAGGAAACCATCTTTGAATGCAAGCCCGAACACGGCATCGCCAGCGGGCTGCACTTCGGTTCGCGCATGGACTTCCAGCGATCGAATCAAGACGGTCGTTTTTACATCTACTTCGCCATCGGCGAGCGCGGCAACGCCCCGCACGCACAGGATCGCAAGCGCCCCAACGGCAAAGTCCATCGCTTGTGGGACAACGGCGAAGTACCCTCCGACAACCCCTTTGTGAACGAGCCTGACTCCTATCACTCCATTTGGTCGTACGGACACCGCAACCCGCAAGGGCTCGTCTTCGGTGTTGACGGCACGCTCTGGGACACCGAGCACGCTCCGCGCGGCGGCGATGAACTCAATGTCGTTGAAAAGGGCCGCAATTACGGCTGGCCTCTCGTGTCATTCGGCATCAATTACAACGATTCCGCGCTGAAGACGCCGTGGCCGGAACTCGAAGGAGGTTCCGTCGCAAGCGCGAACATCAAGATGCCTGCATGGCGCTGGCTTCCTTCTATCGCCGTTTGCGGTCTTGCCGTTTATCGCGCCAACGGTGACTCGGGATTCCCGAACTGGCATGGAGATCTTTTTGCCGGCGGACTCGCAGGCTCCGTCGTGGATCGCATCAAGGTCAAA
>JBKDPX010000421.1:0-3899 GCA_046342165.1 Phycisphaerales bacterium
CCGCGCTGTATCAGTACTTCGTCCGGCAATACCGCCCCGAATTCTCGGATCTGAAAAACACGATTCTGCTCACGACCGCATGGGTCGCATGCATGTTCGTGTTCGATCTCATCGTGGGCGCCAACTACGGCTTCGTCGGCAATATCGAGACCGCACGCCCCACGATCGTGTCAGTCCTCGGTCCATGGCCTCTGCGTGCGCTGTTGCTGTGCACGATCGTCACCGTGTGGCTTTGGATTCTCTGGCTCCTCCTACGCAAGCGCGCTTCCTGATATATTTCTCGCATGCTCACGCTTTGCCTGAGTCTGATTCCCATCGCCGCGGCGCTTTCGTGGATCATCACGAAACTCGCCATCAGACTCGGCCATGCCGCGGGCGCACTCGATACCGCACCGATCCCCGGCCAAATCAAAATGCAACGCCGCGCGATTCCGAACACCGGCGGCATCGGCATTTTCTGGGGATTCGCGCTTCCACTCTTCGCGGCGTTGCTCATTCTTCTTGCCTCCGGCTTCGATCCCGCGAAACTCTCGTTCCTGCCGCACGGGGCGCTCGATCAACTCGGCGAGTTCCGTGCGCGCATACCGCTCGCAGGCGGTTTGTTGATTTGCGTCTCACTGATCCACGCACTCGGCCTGGTGGACGATCGCAAACCGCTCGGACCCCTGCTGAAACTGATCATCATGCTCGCGCTCGCCTTCGGCGCGTCATATCTCACCAACAGCAGAATCCTGACCATGCTTGATGTGCAGGTCGGCGGCCCGTGGCTGAGTTATCTCCTCACCGTGCTCTGGATCGTGACACTCACCAACGCGATGAACTTTCTCGACAACATGGACGGACTCTCCGGCGGCGTCGGCGCGATCACAAGCGCGAGTTTCGCGGTGGTCGCCGCGATGCATGGGCACTGGTTCATCGCCGCGTGTTTCGCCCTGCTCTGCGGCAGTTTGTCGGGCTTCCTCCTCCACAACTTTCCGCCGGCGAAAGTGTTCATGGGCGACGGCGGCTCACTTGTCATCGGATTCCTCATCGCGATTCTCTCGATTCGCATCACCTACATCGACGACGCGTCCGTCGGTTGGTACGCACTGCTGACTCCGTTCGCGATCCTCGCCGTTCCGCTCTACGACTTCACCAGCGTGACGATCGTGCGCCTCTCGAAAGGCAAGAGTCCCTTCGTCGGCGATCTCAATCACTTCTCCCATCGCATCGTGCGGCGCGGATTGAGCAAACGCTCCGCCGTTCTCGTGATCTACGGCTTTGCCGCATGCACAGGACTCGCCGGCATACTCATGAGCCACCTACGCGAATGGCAGGCGATTTTGCTCGCCGCGCAAATCATGGTGATGCTCATCGTCGTTGCGATCTTCGAATATGCGGCGGCGACTGATCCATCTTCCGAAGGCGGTACGCTGTGAATCAGCCTGCGCCGAGTCGATGGACATTCATCGCCGTCGGCGCATTGTGCGCTCTCGCGCTCGCTCGTGCACAAGTGGGATTCGATCCCTTCCCTCGATGGTCCGGCGATCCGACTCTGCAAGAGTCCCCACTGCTATCCCTCACGCCATTCAGCACGATGTTGATTGATGCGTTGATGATCATCGCGGGAGCGACGGTGCTTCGCATCTCGAAGGTATCGGTCAGCGCGTTCGCATCGATCCTCCTCCTGGTCGGCTCACTCGCGGCATTGGTGCTTCATCGAGATTTCGACGATCTGGTCATCGCATCCGGTTGGATCGGCGCAGTCACGACCGGGTTCGCGCTCTACCACTTGTGTTCTATTCAGTCGATCCGCTCATTCGCACTCGCGGCGTTGTTCGGCGGAATCGCCGCGATGACGCTCAAAGGTCTCTCGCAACATTTCATCGAACATCCCGCCAGCGTTGACATGTTTCTGTCGAACAAGCAAGCGGTGTTCGACGCGCAAGGCTGGAGCGCCGACAGCGCGATGGCCCGCTCGTATGAACGCCGCATCATGCAGAGCGAAGCCACGGGTTGGTTCGGCATCTCGAACATCCTTGCAACCTTCGGCGCGTGTGCGACGGTGTATTTCGGCACACTTGTGGCGACCGCGCTCCGCAACAAATCAACGCGTGCCGAGATACTTCCACTCGTCATTGCGTTGATGTGCTCGGTCGCCACACTCGCGCTGACACAATCAAAGGGCGGCGCGGTCGCTTGCGGTGTCGGACTGTTCGCGTTCGTGGTCTACAGCACATTCAGCACTCAATTGTCGCCGATTTCCGTGCGACTGCTGCTGCCGAGTGTCGCCGCGCTTTCATTGGCTTTCATCGGCTTGCGATGGATCATCGGCGAGCGACTCGGCGAACTCAGCCTGCTCTTTCGGGGCTTCTACATTGAGGCGGCGATTCGAATCTTCTTGGAGCACCCACTCGGCGTCGGCCCCGGCGGCTTCAAGGACGCGTACCTCCTGCTGAAGAACCCGCTTTCTCCCGAAGATGTGGCATCGCCGCACAGCGTGTTCTTCGATTGGATTTCAACACTCGGCGTATTCGGATTCGCATGGTGCGCGCTCGTGATCTCATGGCTTTCCGCCGCGCGTGAAACATCGACAACTCCATCAAGCGATGACGCGGCGCTTTCAGTTCGACCGGTCTTTCTCGTTCTCGCGCTTCCCGCGTTGTTCGGCGCGATCATCGAACGAGCGGGCGCGACACCCGAAGCTTTTGTCGTGCGACTTGGTTCGATCTTCCTCGGACTCGTCATCGCCCTCGCGGTGCTCCGCGCTTCGAAGAAGGCGAACCTGATCGCAACGGTCGGAGCGATCGCCGTTCTCATCGCGCACGCGCAAATCGAACTGACTCCGACTTCGATGACTTCGGCGCCTTGGTTCTTCGCATTGCTCGGCGCACTATGTGCAACAACGATCCAATCCGCAAAACCTTCACGCGCGTCACCATACATCGTGAGTGTTGCCTGCGTTCCGATCCTCTTCGCGCTTCCATCAGTGCTCTCGTGGGAACGATCTCTTTCGATCGCGTGGCTCAGCGTTCGCGATCTTCCCGAACTGCTCGCGCGCCGCAATCAACTCGCTTCAAGCAATGATCCGAGACCTGATCGCCGACTCGCAATCGATCTGTATGAGGACCTCGAGTCAAAGTTGGGGCGCTTGCCTCGCCCGGCAGAGAATCTTGGTCGTTCGATCGATGAGGATCTGACAGAACTGAGACTCAATTCTTTGAAGGTCGCAACCAAGCACCTCGATGCAGCGTGGCACGCGCAACCGACGCATTTCGAAACGCTCCGCGCACTCAGTCGCGTGAGTCTCGAAGCCGAAATGTCAGGCACGGTGATTCCATCGTCCGCGGGATACGCCAAAGAACTCGAAGCGTTCGCCAAACGAACGCAACGAGCAACCGCGTGGGCTTGGCTTGCAGTCATCCGTCAATCCTCCGGCGCCCCGGCCACGGATATCGTCGCGGCATGGTCATCCGCTCATGCCGTCGCTCCGTATGACCCCGTATTCGCGCTCAATCGGGCGCTCTCGGCCCACAAGGCCGGCGATCCATCGGCAGCGAAGTTTGCCTCCGAAGCCCTGAAAATCGATGAACTCCAGCGACTGGACCCGCTTCGACGCCTCAGAGAGGCCGAAATCGCGGAACTGAGGGCGATCTCGGGCCTCTGAAATCCTGTTCAGGTTTCATTCGGAAGAGCTCGAAACACTTGAACCACGCCGCAGGCCGTCTAATATTCCGCCCCGTTCGTGCGGAAGTTGTTCGCAGCCTTTTTCGGCGCGAGTGCTCCCTTCGACCGGCAGTTTCGATCCCAACGGAGCCGGCGTTTCGGATCAAGAAGCAACGAAAGGTTTGAACATGGCGGATGATCTGTCTCATATCCGTAACTTCGGCATCTGCGCGCACATCGACGCGGGCAAGACC
>JBKDPX010000422.1:0-3070 GCA_046342165.1 Phycisphaerales bacterium
GCTTGGCTCAAAGTTCGTGAAGCGTTCAGCGCGTCGGTCGGCTCACCGGTCACCATCAAGGGTTGGGTCCGCACCAATCGCGAAAGCAAGGCCGACGGCGGCCTGTGCTTTGTCGCGATTTCCGACGGCACCACGTTCGATCCGATCCAATGCGTCTGCCGCGGCAATCTGCCGAACTTCGCCGACATTCAAAAGCTCAACACGGGTTGTTCGGTTGAGATCAACGGCACGCTCGTCGCCAGTCAGGGCAAGGGACAAACCGTCGAAGTGCTCGTTGACGGCGCTGCGGGTTCGAGCGTCAACATCACGGGTTGGGTCGAGAATCCCGACACCTATCCCGTCAGCAACAAGCGGCACACCTTCGAGTACTTGCGTGAAGTGTCACACCTTCGCGTGCGCACCAACACCTTCGGCGCGGTGGGGCGCATGCGCCACTGTCTGTCGATGGCGATTCATCGCTTCTTCCACGAGCGCGGCTTCTATTGGGTTCACACGCCGATCGTGACGGGAAGCGACTGCGAAGGCGCGGGACAGATGTTCCGCGTGAGCACGCTGGATCAGGTGAACCCGCCGCGAACTCCGGAAGGCGCGATCGATTACACGCAGGACTTCTTCGGGAAGGAAGCGCACCTGACGGTGTCGGGTCAGTTGAACGTCGAGACGTACTGCTGTGCGTTGAGCAACGTATACACCTTCGGCCCGACGTTCCGAGCCGAAAACAGCAACACCACGCGCCACTTGGCCGAGTTCTGGATGGTCGAGCCCGAGATGGCGTTCTGCGATCTTCAGCGCGACAGCGAAATCGCGGAGGATCTGCTGAAGTACTGCATCAACGCGGCGCTCACCGAGCGCGCGGATGACATGAAGTTCTTCGAAGAGCGCATCGAGCCCGGCATCATCGCGCGACTCAAGCATGTGCTGGAAACGCCGTTCGTGCGTCTGCCGTACACCAAGGCGATCGAGATTCTCACGCAGGCCCAGGCTTCGGGTCGCAAGTTCGAGTTCCTGGTGAAGTGGGGCACGGATCTGCAGACCGAACACGAGCGCTTCCTCACCGAGGAGCACTTCAAGAAGCCCGTCATTCTGATGAACTATCCGAAGCAGATCAAGGCGTTCTACATGCGCCTGAACGATGCGGGCACGGACGGTGCGCCGGGTGACACGGTCGCCGCGATGGATGTGCTTGTGCCGAAGATCGGCGAGATCATCGGCGGCAGTCAGCGTGAAGAACGGCTGGACAAGCTCGATGAGCGCATCGCGGAGTTCAAGTTGCCGGCGAAGGAGTATTGGTGGTACCGCGATCTTCGCAAGTACGGCACCGTGCCGCACGCAGGCTTCGGTTTGGGCTTCGAGCGCCTGATGTTGTTCATCACGGGCATGCAGAACATCCGCGACGTGATTCCGTTCCCGCGCGCGCCCAAGCAGGCCGAGTTCTGATTGTAAGAAGATATAAAAACAAACAAGCGCCGTCCGTTGGGGGCGGCGCTTGTGTTTGGGATCGAAGTTGATTCAGGCGATCGTGACGCTCTTGTCGAGGTACACATCCTGCACGGCGTGCAGGAGCGAGGCGCCTTCCTTCATCGGCTTCTGGAACGCCTTGCGGCCGGAGATGAGGCCCATGCCGCCCGCGCGCTTGTTGATCACGGCGGTCATGACGGCTTCCTGAAGATCGCCGGCGCCCTTGCTTTCGCCGCCGGAGTTGATGAGCGGCACGCGGCCCATGTAGTTGTTGAGGATCTGATAACGGCAGAGGTCGATCGCGTGGCCGCCGTTGCCGGACTCGTCACTGCCGCAGAGGTTCGTGTACACGCGCTTGTCCCACTTGCCGTAGCTGCTGCCGCCGGAGTTGATCGCGGAGTATCCGCCGTTGTTCACGGGGAGTTTCTGCTTGATGATGTCGGCCTTGATCGTCGCGCCGAGGTGATTCGCCTGACCCGAGAGATCGGCTGACGCGTGGTAGTCGACGCTCTTGCCGTCCGCGCCCTTGACCTTGAACGCGTTGTTGCGCGTGTAGCACCACAACACCGTCACCATGCCGTAGGAGTGCGCCTCTTCGAACATGTCGCTGACGTACGCGATTTCCTCGCGGCTGGTCTCGCTGCCGAAGTACACCGTCGCGCCGACAGCGATCGCGCCCATCTCGTAGCACTGACGGATGCTGCCGAAATAGCTCTGCTGGAAGATGTTCGGATACGTGAGCATCTCGTTGTGATTGAACTTCACGAGGAAGGGAATCTTGTGCGCGTACTTGCGCGCCACGGATCCGAGCACGCCGAGCGTGCTGGCCACGGCGTTGCAGCCGCCTTCGATCGCGAGTTTCACGATGTTCTCGGGATCGAAGTACTCGGGATTCGGAGCGAAGCTCGCGCCCGCGGAGTGCTCGATGCCTTGATCGACGGGCAGAATGCTGACATAGCCCGTGCCCGCGAGGCGACCGGTGTTCATGAGCGTTTGGAAATTGCGCAGAGTCGCGACCGAGCGATCGGAACCCGAGAACACGCGATCCACGAAGTCGGGACCGGGAAGATGGAGCTTGGACTTGTTGACGGTCTTGCTCTCGTAACCGAGCAACTTGTCGGCGTCAGCTCCCAAAATCTCACGAACATTGATAGACATGATGATCTCCGAAAAAAACGAGCGCTTCCGCGAGGGGGAGGGTAGGCGGAAGAAGGGAATGGGGAAGAGGCAGTGGGCAATGGGGAAGAGGGAAGAGACAACATTGCAGTGATTCGTTCTTTCCCATTGCTTAGAGGCGGCGTAGGGAATGGGGAATGGTGAGCATTGCAGTGATTCGTTCTTTCCCATTGCCCACTGCCTATTGCCTGCTCAGGCAATGGGGAATGGGGAGCATTGCAGTGATTCGGTTTTTCCCACTGCCCACTGCCCGCTGCCTATTGCCTGCTCGGGCAATGGGGAAGAGGGAAGAAACAACATTGCAGTGATTCGTTTTTCCCACTGCTTAGGGGCGGCGAAGGGAATGGGGAATGGGGAGCATTGCAGTGATTCGGTTTTTCCCACTGCCCACTGCCCGCTGCCTATTGCCTGCTCGGGCAATGGTGAAGAGGGAGCA
>JBKDPX010000423.1:0-2574 GCA_046342165.1 Phycisphaerales bacterium
GCGCTCCGCCTGCCGACATCGCAGTGGCATGGTCACACGCCTTCGACGCCGCCCCGTTTGACCCGATGTTCGCGTTCAATCGCGCGGTGAGCGCCCATAAGGCGGGAAATCGCAAAGCGGCGGATTACGCGGCTGAGGCCCTGAAAATCGATGAACTTCAGCGATTGGACCCGCTTCGTCGCCTCCGGGAGGCCGAAATCAGCCGCCTCCGGGAGATCTCAGGGGTCTGAAATCCTGTTCAGGTTTCATTCGGAAGCGCCTGAAACACTTGAACCACGCCGCTGACCGTCTAATATTCCGCCCCGTTCGTGCGGAAGTTGTTCGCAGCCTTTTTCGGCGCGATTGATCCGTTCGATTGGTTGTTTTGATCCCAACGGAGCCGGCGTTTCGGCTCAAGCAGCAACGAAAGGTTTGAACATGGCGGCTGATCTGTCTCATATCCGTAACTTCGGCATCTGCGCGCACATCGACGCGGGCAAGACCACCGTCTCCGAGCGCATCCTGTACTACACGGGTAAGAACTACAAGATCGGCGAAGTGCACGAAGGCACCGCGACGATGGACTTCCTCGAGGAAGAGCAGCAGCGCGGCATTACGATTCAGTCCGCCGCCACCACGTGCCCCTGGACGTTCAAGGATCGCGATTACAAGCTGAACCTCATCGATACGCCCGGCCACGTCGACTTCACGATCGAAGTCGAACGCTCCTTGCGCGTTCTTGACGGCGCGGTCGCCGTGTTCGACGGCAAGGAAGGCGTGGAAGCGCAGTCCGAGACGGTGTGGCGTCAGGCCGACCGTTACCGCGTGCCGCGCATGTGCTTCGTGAACAAGATGGACAAGATCGGCGCAAGCTTCGACTTCTCCTTCGGCACGATCAAAGAGCGCCTCGGCGCCAACGGCATCGCGATCCAGTACCCCATCGGTACGGGCCACGAGCACAAGGGCATCATCGACCTCATCACCAATCGCGCGTTCTACTTCGAAGGCGAGAAGGGTGAAACGGTTGTTGAGCGTGACATTCCGGCCGATCTCGCCGAGACCGCCGCGAAGTGGCGCGCGCTCATGGTCGAGAAGATCGCTGAACTCGACGATGCGTTGACCGAGAAGTTCCTCATGGATGCGTCCTCGATCACCGAGGCCGAAATCCGCGCCGCGTTGCGTAAGGGAACGATCGAGCGCAAGTGCTACCCGGTGCTCTGCGGAGCCGCGCTGCGCAACGTCGGCGTGCAGGCTCTGCTCGACGCCGTCGTGCAGTACCTCCCCGCTCCCACCGAGAAGCCCGACGTTCAAGGCACCGACCCGCGCGACAAGGACACGGCCCTCAGCCGTCCGCACGATCCCAACGCGCCGTTCGCGGCGCTGGTCTTCAAGGTCGTCTCCGATAAGCACGGCGATCTCACCTACATGCGCGTTTACTCGGGCAAGCTCGCCAAGGGCACGCGCCTGGTGAATCCCGGCAACGGCAAGCGTGAAAACGCATCGCGTATCTACGAGATGCACGCACAGCACCGCAACGACCTCGATGAAACCTCCGCAGGCAACATCGTCGCGGTCGTCGGCATCAAGGATTCGGTCACGGGTGACACGCTCTGCGATCCCGAGAACCCGATTCTCCTCGAGCGCATGCACTTCCCCGAGCCGGTGATCAGCATGTCGATCGAACCCAACACGCAGGACGACAAGCGCAAGCTGTCCGAAGCGCTCGGCGTCATCCGCCGCGAAGACCCCTCGTTCCGCTTCTCGTACAACGACGAAACGGGCGACACGATCATCTCGGGCATGGGCGAATTGCACCTCGAAATCATCGCGAACAAGCTCAAGCGCGACATGAAGATCGCCGTGACCGTCGGCAAGCCGAAGGTCTCGTACCGCGAAGCCATCAGCAAGAAGGTCGAGGACGTTCGCGGCCTCTTCAAGAAGCAGTCCGGCGGTCGCGGTCAGTTCGGTGACTGTGTCATCTCGCTCGAGCCGTACACGGCGGAGCAGGCGACCGAAGCCGAACTCGACTTCGAGGACAACATCGCATTCGAGAACGGCATCGTCGGCGGCGTGATTCCCAAGGAATTCATCCCGTCCATCGAGTACGGCGTGCGCCAGACGGCCAAGACCGGCGTGAAATTCGGCTACCCGCTGATCAACGCCAAGATCACGCTGACCTACGGCTCATACCACGATGTCGACTCGTCGCAGGTGGCCTTCGAACAGGCCGGCCGCCTCGCATTGCTCGAAGCCGCCGAAAAGGCCGGCCCCGTGCTCCTCGAGCCGATCATGAAGGTCGTCGTCACCGTGCCGAACGATTACCTCGGCAACGTCACGGCGGACATCTCGTCCCGCCGCGGCATGATCATCGATACCGAAGATCGTGACCCCGTCAAGCTCGTGACCTGCGAAGTTCCCCTCTCCGAAATGTTCGGCTACACCACGAGCCTCCGCGGCATGAGCCAAGGCCGTGCGTCGAGCACGATGGAGTTCCTCGAGTACCGCCCGATGCCGAAGAACCTGCAAGAGCAGGTCGTCGAAGCACAGTCCGGCGGCAAGAAGAAGTAAGAACTTTAAACAACGCAACTCCCGAAC
>JBKDPX010000424.1:0-2112 GCA_046342165.1 Phycisphaerales bacterium
ATCATGCGCAGCATTTGCGGTCGATCATCACCTGAGGCTGGCTGACCTTCCGTGCCTCTTCGACCGCCCCCGCCGCCTTTGCCAGTTCCACCGGCGCCACCACCGCCCTCTCGCGGTTGGGTTGCTCGCTGGCCGGGTCGATCCTCTCGTTGCTTCCGATCGCCTCCATCAGCCTCCTCGCCGCGGCTGTTCACGTAGGTCATGTGCAACTTCGCAGGACTAATGCCTGTCACGTAGCTCGCGCGAGACGGCGTGCAGCGCGGCGATGTCGCATAGAACTCGCTGAATGTCATTCCGCCCTTGGCGAGTTTCTCGAGGTTGGGAGAAAGGCCGTCGGGTTGCTTGGCGCCGGGCATGGAGGGATCCATCGCGACCGACGCGCTGGACCAGCCGCGCCCCTCGCCTTGGATGAAGATGAAGTTCGGCTGCTTGGCGACCGATTCAGGCGAACCTGAAACATCGCACATGGCTCCGAATGTCGCGGGGGTGATCCCAATAACAAATGCACCGAGCAGACTCAGTTTGCGCATGGCGGTCCTTTGCTTCCCGCAAGGACAACGGATGAAGCGTCAGTCTATTGCAGTCGCTCGGCTTGTCTCTTGGGGAATCCTGTTCGACAGGCAGACGACAAAGCCGGACTGACCGAACAAGATTGCTTATTCGTGGTCGGGCGGGATGGTCATTCCCCATTTCGAACGAAATTCCGATTCGTCCACCCAGGTCAATCTTGCCTCTGATCGATGCATGGCATCTTCGATAAAGGCTTGGGTTACCACGGAGGAGTCCCCGTAGGTGAATTTCGCGATCGGCCGGGTGCCGACACGCCAAAGGTCAAGGCGGTCCGCCGCGAAGCATGTCGCGATTGTCGGATTTTCAGGAACATGCCGCGATGTATGCTTCCTACACGCGATGACGAGACTTGTGAACGCTTCTTGGTCAAACCCGGCGACTACTTCTCGTACCTCATCCGACGCCGGATGCTCGTGGCACGGATCGCCCGCACGCACGGACTCGAGCCAAGCTGCGGCTCGTGGGCCGTGCTCTGGATCTGTGTCGTCGTTTTGTCGAAATGCATCGTGACACAGCGCAAACATCGTCACAACCGTCGGATCCACCCCGATTTGGTCCGCGATCAGCAGTCCGTTATGACGAACGCGCCACCAATGCGCTATGCCATGCACGCCCCAGATGTTCATCCGATTTCTTCGCACATGGCCGAGGTTGTTCGCGAGAATCGCGGATTCGTTCATGATGTGATTCCGATATGCTTCTGAACTCTTGTGGTTCATCGTATGAATACTTCAATATCACATCAACGTCTCCACTCCCTCGACGCGTTCCGCGGCTTCACCATGGCGGCGATGGTTATCGTGAACAATCCCGGGTCGTGGTCGGCAATCTACGGACCGTTGCGTCACGCGGAGTGGATCGGCTGCACGCCGACCGATCTCATCTTCCCGTTCTTTCTCTTCATCGTCGGCTGCTCTCTTGAGTTGACACGAACCCGCTCATCAGGCGTTGTCGAATGGCACAAAACACTGAGACGAACGGCGACGCTGTTCGCTCTTGGTCTGCTCTTAGCGGCATTCCCTTGGCCCGGTTTCGATCACATTCGAATACCCGGAGTGCTTCAGCGAATCGCACTCTGCTCCATCGCGGCATTGTGTATCGTCTCCCAAGTGTCGCTGCGAACCCAAATCGGTATCGCGCTGTTCATGCTGTTCGGATACGGTTGGATCCTCCTCACGCCCCCGGCGGGTGCACTGCCGTTTGATCCCGAAAACAATTGGGTGCGAACGATCGACCTCGCGTTGCTTGGCGATGGTCATGTGTATTCGAAATCCCCCACCGATCCCGAGGGCGTGCTCAGCACCCTGCCCGCAATCGTCACCGTTCTGTCCGGCGTGTGGGCCATGCGGGCTCTCAATCACGGTGTGTCGCCATCAAAGCTCGCCGGTTTCGGAGTTGCGGCGATCGTTGTCTCCATCGCGATGGGATTCGCCATGCCCATCTCAAAGCCCCTGTGGACTCCAACCTATGTGGTCTACACGGCGGGACTCGCGATGATCGTGCTCGCGGCTTGGATCTGGATCGCAGATCGCCGCGACATCG
>JBKDPX010000425.1:0-1424 GCA_046342165.1 Phycisphaerales bacterium
CGAGCGCATTGAATCGTCACGGGAAGGGTCGCGCTCGAACTGCTGCTTGAAAATGCGAGCGCCTGTGCCGGAGCGAGACCTTTGAAGAATCGTCGATACCCGACCTTGTTCCCCCGAGGCGTCGTGAGCAACATGAGCAGCGGATATTCGATCAGAAGCACGATCGCCAGTCCGCCGATGACGCACAAGCAGTAGACCAGTACGCTCTTGAGCGCCCCCAAACCGACGGCGGACACGAACTGCGTGATCAGGCAGAACACCGCGAACGGCGCGAGTTTCATGATGAGTCGCACAAGCGCCATCACCGCCTCGGATATCGCCTCGGCGAACTTCACGAACGTCTCGCTCTTGTCTCGCGGAATCATCGTCATTCCGATGCCGAGCAGAAACGCCGTTGCAACAACTTGTAATATCTGCGCATTCGCCATCGCCGCGAACGGATTCGTCGGAATCACGCTGAGCAGATATGACCACACGCCTTGATCCTTGAGCGTGTTTGCGGTTTGCAATCTCGCCGCGGCATCTGACGAGTATTGCGCAACGATCGCCGCGCGATCGGCTTCGCTGACGTACGTCCCCGGCGCCACGAACTTACCGATCGCCACGGCGATGGCTGTCGCGATGATGAGCGTGACGGCGAAACACAGCAGGGTCTTGATTCCGATGCGTCCGATCTTGCGCACGTCTCCGACGCCCGCGACCGCGAGTACCAAACTGAAAAACACGATCGGCACCGCGATGAACTTCAAACTCTGCAGGAACAGATCGCCGACGAACTTGTTGGCCTTGCCGACAAATCGCACGGTTCCCGCGGCAAGGCCCGCGTCATCATTCAGCTCAGAAGCTGTGAAAGCGGTGTACGCAGCTTTGTCGCCGACGCCGAGCGCCTTCCATGTGTCGGCGGTCCAGAACTCATTGACGAGTGATCCGAGCAGAAGTCCCAGCGCCAGGGCGATGAGCACCTTCCAATGCAATGCGAGGCCTTGTTCCTTCTCCGTATCGAGATCTTGGGTCATGGGGGTACAGACTACCCGAATCCACGAAAGATCAACCGATCCGAACGAATATCAAACGGACGCGGCATGGAGCCGGAACAACCGATCCGCCGCGGCGCATCAACTACCAGTCGAGAGAGAAGCGGCCTATAGTCCTACCCTGATCGTCGCCGATAGAAGGTGGCGAGAAGAAAAACCGGGCGATTGGCGCAGTTGGCTAGCGCGCATGCATGACACGCATGAGGTCACTGGTTCGAATCCAGTATCGCCCACTTCACCATTTCCAAGACACCCTCGCCACAAGCGTTCACGGGCTGTCTCTGAGGTTCTGGAACCCTCACAACTCGTTTGATTTCAGGCTTTTGCGCTCGTCGTGACGCTTCGTGACCCCTTGGGGTGCTTCGGGGCGTCGTCATGGGTTGCGTCGCC
>JBKDPX010000426.1:0-2431 GCA_046342165.1 Phycisphaerales bacterium
GTTCTCGTTGGTCTTGATGTGATGGAAGCGCACACGCTTCAGATCGACACGATGTTTCGACAATGTCTCTCGAACGATCTTCTCGTAATTGTCGTTAGGCACATTTACATGCACCAATTCCCGCGGCGTGATTTCCCGAAAAATCGCCGCGAAGTTCGCGGGAACGGTGTCGTATCGACCGGGAAATGAAATGCCTTCGGGGCGAGGCCACGAAAACCATGTGCCCGAGTGCGGTTCCCACTCCGCCGGGAACGTAAAGCCGAGTTGAGCGGGCGTCTTGCCCTTGATGATCTTGAACTTGCCCATGATGTTCGAGTCCGAGAGATTTGGTTGAGATCAGCGTCCGTCGAGGAAGCGACTCGTGATGCCACCGTACGCGTCGATGCGACGATCGCGCAGGAAAGGCCAATGCGTACGGCTGAACTCCACACGCGACAGATCGCACGGCACGATGAGCACTTGCTCATCTTCAACGGACGCGCGTGCGACGACCTGCCCGTTGGGCGCCGCGACAAACGACTGCCCCCAAAACTCGATGCCGGCCTTGCTGTACGGCTTGCCATCGGGATCGAGCACATGCTCATGACCGACGCGATTGGGTGCGCACACATAGCAACCGTTCGCGATGGCGTGCGCACGCTGGATGGTCTCCCACGAGTCGTGCTGAGCCTCGCCGTACTCCTTCTTCTCCGCGGGATGCCAACCGATCGCCGTTGGATAGAAGAGAATCTGCGCCCCCTGCATCGCCGTCAGTCGTGCGCCTTCGGGGAACCACTGATCCCAACACACCAAGACGCCGATCTTGCCGAACTTGGTGTCCCACGCGCGGAACCCGGTGTCGCCGGGGGTGAAATAGAACTTCTCGTAATAGTGCGGATCGTCCGGGATGTGCATCTTGCGATAGATGCCAAGCAATGAACCGTCGGCATCGATGATCACCGCCGTGTTGTGATACAACCCGGCGGATCGACGCTCAAACAGGCTCCCCACGATCACGATGCCGTGCTTCTTGGCGACTTTCTGAAGCGCCTTGGTCGACGGCCCCGGGATCGGCTCGGCATAATCGAAGAAACGATGATCCTCGCCCTGGCAAAAGTAAAGACTCGTGAAAAGCTCCTGCGTGCAGACGATCTGCGCGCCGCTCTTCGCCGCGACTTCGATCAACTTGATCTGACGCTTGAGGTTCTCCTTCGGAGACTCCGCGCACGCGAACTGTGTCAACCCCACTTGAACGATTGAACCCTGCTTGGACATGAACCAAGCGTAGGAACCTCGACGGCTGCTCGATTCCATTCGCGACACCGCGGGCTTCACGCCTCAACTCGTCAGCGACTGCTCCAGTCGGAACGGGCCGGTAGCCAGAACCACCGAAGGATGAACGGCGAGTTGATGCGGACGCATCCCCGAGAACTCGCCGCGCAACAATGTGATCCCGCTGTCGGAATCAACGCAACGACGGAGGAATCCCAAGAACCGAGCGGGCGCGAACAGTTTGATGGTCGCGATTCCATGACACTCCATCAGAAGTTCGAGCCAATCCCGAACTTCATCAGCGAATCGCATGCGCGACTCCATCGAATCCGACAGTGCGCCTTCGAGCGAATCGGTGATTCCCAGACGATCGAACCCGCCGCGAAGTCTCGGATTGCTGATACGCCCCCACCGATTGACGACCCTCGACCGCTCGTTGATTCGTAGCGACCCCAGCACCGAGCGCTCACACTCGTACAACGCACCGAGTGACTCATCAGCCGTCGCGATCCATTGCGTATTGATCAACATGAGAATCCCCCTTTACAGCACCGAGATCCGATCGATGGATGCATCACCGCCGTTGAGTTCCGATTCCGCGCGAATCCAATCTCCCTCCGCGCTTCCCTCGTCGCCGGCACGACAGCGTTCCTCATAAATCTCAAAAGCGCGGCGGCGGACCTGCTCCGCATCCGGCGCTGCCGGCGACACTGCGATGGAATGTCGTGACTCGCCGTGCGAAATGCGTACACCCCGCGACCGCGACGACCGATCCGATTGAACATTGGCTTTCATGCATATC
This sequence comes from Phycisphaerales bacterium, assembly GCA_046342165.1. GTDB lineage: Bacteria > Planctomycetota > Phycisphaerae > Phycisphaerales > UBA1924 > JBEIUO01. Next base: position 2,054 of record JBKDPX010000426.1, read on the forward strand.
CCCCCATTCGTGTGAGTAAGCGCCTCAGACAACGCAGGAATGATGCTGCAGGTGCATCATGAACGCAAGGAGCATAAATCCTACATCTCAATCCAAATTTGACGGCCGAGTCACTTTTCAACCGATGTGTCGGCATGTAATCTGTATCTTTGTTATTTCTCTCGATGGCAAGACGCGAGAACGCGACGCAAAGGGGGCCGATTGCCGAAGTTCGACAAGACGTCAAAGCGTTCGAAATCACCACGAAAATCCGCAGGACCGCCGAAACCGAACAAACGATCAATCCTTGAGGCGCTTCGACACGACACCGACAACCTGATCTTCCCGCTTCGCGCACACGTAAACCTGCTCCAAAGCCGAATACCCGGCTCAGACTCG
>JBKDPX010000427.1:0-16249 GCA_046342165.1 Phycisphaerales bacterium
CCGAACACCACCGGACACGGCGACGATTATCTTTCGGTCCGACTCTGCCGTCGCGTGCTTGAACTGCTCCCACGGGTGCTTCGTCCTCATGGACATTTGTGCATGAAGGTGCTCGAAGGCGAAGAGTTCCCGCAATTGCTCAAAGAGACCCGCGCGTTGTTCATGGATTGCGGCGCCATGAAGCCGCGCGCAAGTCGAGACATCAGTCGCGAAACATTCATCTGGGCGAAGGGGTATCGCCACGGTCTCGACGAACACGCGGCCGCAAGTGAATCGACGTGACTTTCCTGTCCCCCACCATCGCGATGATCGTCGGCGCGGCGGCGCTCTTGGGGTTGCTTGTTTTGTACGTGTTGAAACTCCTTCGACGCCCCTTGCGCGTCAGCAGCGTTCGATTCTGGCCGATCGCGAAGGACGAGACCCAAGTGAACGCGCCGTGGCGCGCATTCAGATTCTCTTGGCTGTTTCTGCTTCACCTTGCGGTGCTTGCCTGCGCGGTGTTCGCCCTCGCGCGTCCCGTCATCGTCGCGGATGTGCCCTCGGGCGATCGAGTGGTCGTGATGCTCGACACTTCGGCATCCATGGGATGCATCGATCCGGGTGAATCGGAATCCCGAATGGAACGCGCGAAAGTTCGCGCAATCGAGTTGGTCGAGAAGATTCTGGAAGATGACGGCCGCACGGTCAGCGTGCTGAATGTCGCTTCCGAAACAAAGGTGGCGACCGGATTCACGCGATCCAAGAGTGTCGCGCGCGCGGCGATCGAAAGCGCCCGAGTGCTTCATCAACCCGCGGACATCGTCAGCGCCATGGAGCTTGCCGGGCTGCTGCTGGGAAGTGATGAGCGTTCCGTAGGTGCGATCGTGCTGCTGTCCGACGGTTCATTTGATGATCGCACCGAGAGCGGCTTGAGTTCGCCGGTACCGCTGCGATTTGAGCGCATCGGATATTCACGGACACCTGCCGCGAATGTCGGGATCACCGAATTCAGCGTTCTGAGAGACTCTCAGACACCGTCGTTGATTCGTGTCTTCGCGCGCGTGACGCTGAATGAAGCGGCCTCGACATCCGTTTCTTACACGCTTGCCGTCGACGGCGATGCCGTGGACTCGGGAACATTGCGCACGCAAGCGACGACGGGCGTCCGCGACTTGCCGCTGTCGATGTCATGCCGAGTCGATCGACAGGCTGTGATTTCATTGACAATCGCCGGAGGTGATGCGCTATCCGCGGATGATGCGGCGCACGCGACGATTCAATCGCCGCCGCAACCCCGGATCTCGCTGATCACCGAAGAAGGCAATGAAGCGGTGAGCGGACGCAGAACATTCCTGTTCGATGTGCTCAGCGAGTTACCCTCAGCCGAAATCGTGCGCATGACGCCCGCTGAATTCAGCGCGATGAAGGATCCGGGCACTCGTTTCGATCTCGTTGTCGCGGATGTCGATACTGAGATTGACGCACCTTCGCTGCCCACCTTGTCCTTCGGCGCGATGCGCATCGGAGGCGTGAATCGGCAGGACTCCGGCGAAAGCGGGGCCGCCGCCGTCTCCATCTGGGATCGCGAGGATCCCGTTTTCGACGGGATTTCGATCGATGCGCTCGCTGCATCACGTCGCCATCGATTCTCCATCGATGCGGGCGAGCGAACGAAAGTCATCGCACAAGGCACCGCGGGCGCGCTCGCCGTGCGCGTCAACGCCGATGGCATCGATCGAATCGCACTGCCATTCTCGCTGCAAAAATCCAACTTTCCGCTTCTTCCGGAGTTCCCGATCTTCATCGCCAACTGCATCGATGTGCTGACCGCCCGCGCCGCGCGCTCGACCGGTGTGGCGTGGTCGACGGATCAGTCGCCGATACTCAACGCCGTAGGCGAGGGAACGATCGCTTTGATCGGAGATGCGCCGTTCACGCATCGCGTCACACAGGCGGGCCCCAGCACCGTCGGACGCGTCGGGTATGTCGGCCTGTATCAGACGGAGGGCTGCGAGGAGGAGTTCGTCGCGGTGAATCTTGTGAATCGCAACGAAACGCAGCTTCAAGCTCCGATGAATCCCGAGTTCAATGGCATGACAACTTCATTCGCCGCGCCCGGCCGGAGCGTGCGCGAACTGACACCAGTGACGCTCGCGATCCTGCTTGCGCTGTTGATCGTCGAATGGATCGTGTTCGGACTCAGAAGCCGGATCTGAATCACTGCGCGTCTTCGCGGTCTTTCGACTGACGCTCGGCGCGCCGACGCATGGATTCATCGAGAATCTTCTTACGAAGTCGGATGTTCTTCGGCGTCAGTTCGACCAACTCATCATCTTCGATGTACTCCAACGCGGCTTCAAGGCTGAGCTTGCGCGCGGCCTTGAGCACGACGGTCGCTTCCTTCGAAGCGGCACGGAAGTTCGTGAGTTGCTTGAGTCTGGTCGAGTTGACGGTGAGATCGTTGTCGCGATTGTGCTCGCCCACGATCTGACCCGTGTAAACCTTGTCTCCGGGCGTGACGAACATCACGCCGCGATCGGCGAGTTGTTCGAGGGCGTAGGTGGTGATCGCACCGGTTTCCAGACTGATGAGTACGCCGAGCTGACGACGGGGAATCTCGCCGGTAATCGGATCGAATCGCAGGAACGAGTGGTGCATGATCGCCTGTCCCTGTGTGGCGGTCAGCACCTTGCCGCGCAAACCGATAAGAGCGCGAGAAGGGATTTCGAACTTCAGATGTGTCGTCGCGGCGCCGCGGGACTCCATCTTCTTCAGTTCGGCCTTGCGCTGTCCGAGGAGTTCCATGACGCTGCCGACGGTGTCGTTTGAGGTATCGATGACAAGCTCTTCGATCGGCTCGCACTTGACCCCGTCGATTTCCTTCACGATGACTTCGGGTTTGCCGACCGCGAGTTCGAATCCTTCGCGGCGCATGGTTTCGATCAGGATGCCGAGACTGAGCACGCCGCGACCGGAGACCATGAACTCATCGCTTGTCTTGCCGGACTCGATGCGCATCGCGACGTTCTTCTCGAGTTCACGATACAGGCGTTCGCGAATCTGGCGACTGGTGACGAACTCGCCTTCCTGGCCGGCAAAAGGGGAGTCGTTGATTTTGAACATCATGGTCATGGTCGGCTCATCGACCTTGACGGGCGGAAGTTGCACGGGCTGTTCAACGTCGGCGATGGTGTCACCGATGTCGACGCTCTCAAGTCCGACGACGGCGCAAAGGTCACCGGCCTCCACGCTTTGGACTTCGGTTCGCTTGAGTCCCGTGAACTGCAGAAGTTGTCCGACCTTGGTCAGCACCTGTTTGCCGTCGCGCTTGATCACGCACACCTGTTGACCGGCGCGAATTCTGCCGCTGAACACGCGGCCGATACCGATGCGGCCCACGTATTCGTTGTAGTCGATGTTGGTGACGAGGACCTGCAGCGGCTTGTTCGTATCGGCCGGAGGCGCAGGAACGTACTTCACGATCGCTTCGAACACATCACGCAACGTTGTCGGCCGCGGATCGGGGATCGGCCAGTGAATGCTTCCCCAACCATCTCGACCGCAGCAGTAAATCACCGGGAAATCCAGAGCCAACTCCTCCGCTCCAAGTTCGACGAGCAGATCGAAGACTTCGTTGACGACTTCCTGAACGCGCTGATCCTGACGATCGATCTTGTTGACGATCACTACCGGGCGCAAACCGAGTTCAAGAGCCTTGGCGAGCACGAACTTGGTCTGCGGCATCACGCCTTCGGAGGAGTCGACGAGCAAGCAGCATCCATCAGCCATGCGAAGCACGCGCTCGACTTCACCGCCGAAGTCGGCGTGGCCCGGGGTATCGAGGATGTTCACGCGATAGACGGTGCCGTCGATTGCGGTGTACGAGACCGCGCAGTTCTTGGCGAGAATGGTGATGCCGCGCTCGCGTTCGAGCGGATTGCTGTCCATGATCAATCCGTGCTGGCCGCCCTCGAGTTTCTCGAGTTCACCGGAGCGGAAGTTCCCGGATTGCTTGAGGAGGTTGTCCACCAGGGTGGTCTTGCCGTGGTCGACGTGCGCGATGATGGCGACGTTGCGAATCGCGTGGTTACGCGGCACGGAGTCGGTCTTGATGTTCTCGTTCTGCATCTGCGTGGTCATGGCGATCTCATTCAGTCTCGCGGGGAGTTGAAACACAGACACCGTGTCGCGACCCGTCCCGCCGGGCCCCGTCAATGTGAATCCCCGTCATCTTGGGTTCGCCCGCGCCGTGTACATCACCGCAGGCGTTGAACTATAGGCGCGGACACCTGAGAGTTTCCGAACACGCCGTCACAGACCCACCCTCAATCGCCCGAAACAGCCCACAAATCAGTGAAATCCATGTCAAGAACAGGCCTGAATCGGACCTTCGAGTTTGAGAAGTCTTTCTCTCGGCATGTTCGCGCCGGTCCGGAACCGCACGGGTTCCACGGAGGCGCGGAATCGAGACGCGAGGCAAGGAGTGGGAACATGGAAGTCACTCGCACATTCGCATTCGCCGCCGGCGTGATCGCATCAGCCGGCGCATTCGCGCAGTCCACCTGGTACAGGAACACGTTCGAATCCGGAACCCGCGGACCGGAATGGAGCGCGAACACGGTGATCAACGCCGAAGCGCGCCCCTACTTCACGAGATTCAACGGCCGATATTCCGGAGGTTACACCGAGCTCACGCTGTCGGGACTGCCGACGTTCCTCGCGCCCCCTCCCAACGGTGGTGGCGGCGGCGGCGGCGGATCGGGTGACGATCCGGGAGACGGCGGTTCCGGCGGCGACAACGGCGGAGGTACGGGTTCGGCGAATTGGTATCGCGTCGCGCTCTCATTCGACTTCTATTGCATTGACTCTTGGGATGGAAGCGTGGGCTACGGACCGGACACGTTCACGCTCACGGCGAATGAAATATCGCTGATGTCTTACACATTCTCGAATCAACCGGGATGTTGGCAAACCGCTCCGTATTCGCCGGTTTCATCCGGAGAATGGGCGTTCAATCCGCGCTGGATCGACGCGATTTATCGCAACATCACCGCCGAGTTCGACTACGCCGGCGGGGAGGATCTGGTCATTCGTTGGGCGGACGGCGGCCTGCAAGGTCTCGGTGACGAATCCTGGGGCATCGACAACATCAGCATCACGTACAATGTCGTGCCGGCTCCGTCGGTTGCGGCAACCGCGATGATCCTTGGTTCAATGTTGATTCGACGCCGCGCGCGTAGATGACTTGATGTTCACTTCCGCGAGGGTTTTGCGGTCGGAGTTCGGGACTTGGACTTCACACTGAGCACCGCTTGTGACGAGGACAGCGGCCCCCTGTAGGTCGTCAGCTGTTCGTCGGTTTGAGGAACCCAAGCGAGCACCCCCCCGCTCCCTCCCAACACAACGTCATCCATGTGAGCGATGCTCACGTAATCGGAGATATCGCCGAGACGAAGCGGCGACTCATCGCCGGATTCCGGAGAGATCGTCTGCAATGTGGCCTGGCTGTTTCGCACGATTGCATCATTGTTGTCGACGCGATTGAACAACCCGGCGACGACTGAGACGATCACTAAACCGGCGGCGACCGAGAAACGGCGGGAAATCGAGAGTCTCCATGTTGAGCGAGACTGCTCGCGCGCAGAGCGGTCCAGTGCACCCAGAATCCGGTCTGACAAATCAGGGGATTCCGGAAGGGCTCGCAGTTCGTCGAGCGATTGACGAATCGAGCGCAATTCCGCCGCGAGTCCGTCGCAACGACCGACATTGCGTCGTGCGATCTCCCGCGCGCCCGAAAGGTCACCACGCAAAACGGCATCGATGCAGTCGTTGGCTACTCGGGATCGCCGCGGAGTCGGAGTTGTCGGGCGACGGTTCATTCGTTTCACGATTTGAACTCCTCGACAACGACACCCGCACCGGATTGCTTCGCCGCCTTGAGCGCATCGCGCAACCGCAGCCGTCCTCGGTGAAGATGGCTCTTGACCGTCCCCTCCGGAAGGTTCAGATGCTCGGCGATCAGCCAGATCGGCCACTCATGTTGGTGAAAGAGCACGATGATCTCACGCTGTTCATGCGGAAGCGTCATCAGCGCCTGTTGCATCACATCACGCAAGAGCGCGCGGTCCGAGGATGCGATCTGCGCATCATCGCGTCTATCCTCGCGCGCATCAACCGCCGCGCTGTCAGACACGGGTCTTCTCTTTTCATTGAGGTTGTAGTACACGCGGCGACCGATCGTGAACAACCACGTCGAGAAGCGGAATCTCGAATCGAATCGATCCAGATTGCCGAGCACGCGGACAAATGACTCCTGCACGACATCCTCGGCCATGTCCGCGCGGCCGCTGAGCCTCAGGATGTATGCATACAGCGAACCCTGGTGTCCGCGGATGAGTGCACCCGCGGCTTTGCGGTCGCCCGTCGACGCTAATCGGATCAATTGCAATTCTTCAGCTCGATCCATGAATGCGCTCCGACACATGGCGCCCAAAGTCCTCGCATCATCCGATACCGCACCGCAAAACTATCCGTTGCACAAATCCCGGACGCGGAGGGCTGAAATTAGCAAAAAACCGACGCCTTTCAAGGCGTCGGTCTTCAGAATTCAGGTCAAAGTCGCGAAGATCAGGCCACGGCGCGGCGGCGGCGGGCTGCGCCCGTGGTCGCGGTCTTGGTCTTGGGAGTCGCGGCGCCGGTCAACTTCTCGACGGCCTCCATCGGGGAAGTCACGCACATGGAGATTCCCATCTCTTCGGCGAGACCTTCGGCGCGATTGAAGACGCCGCCGCCCACCACGATCTTGGTATCGCCGCACGCGCCGATTTCGTTGATCTGGTCAACGATCTCGCGGATGCCGGGCAGATCGGAGGGTGCGCTGCAGAACAGAAGGAGGTAGTCAGGCTGACGCTGCTGAACCTGAGCGAGGATCTCGTCACCGGGCACGCCGCCACCGGCGAAGGTGACTTCAAAGCCTGCGGATTCAAGCAGATCGACGGCGATCTGAGCGCCGAGTTCTTCGCTTTGGCTGGGGCCGCACGCTGCGAAGATCGTGCGATTCTTCGAGGTGGGCGCGGGGAGTTGCGCGGATGCCTGATCAACAAGCGTGCGCAAGAGGCGGGTGCTGAGGTGGTAGGCGACCTGATCGATCTGAGCGGCGCGGTGAAGCTTTTCGATCAATTCATGCGTGGGCCAGAAGAGCTCGCTGAGGAGTTCCTTGGCGCTGCACTCGGGCGCGCCGGCGTCGCGAACGACGCGCCGGGCCCAATCACGGTTGCCGGTGATGAGTGACTCAAAGAGACGTTCAATGTTCTGCTGCTGGCTCATAACGATGGGCTCCATCCCTGTGTCGGGTTTGAGAGGCACGGTTCCACCGAAGCCGCGTCTGACTTTCCTGGCCGCCGATCCTTAGCGGCCGTCAACGGGACCATCACCGTCGACACCTCTCTCTTCGGAACCTTTCGCGCTCGCAGGTCATTTTGACCCCCCCTTCACGCAGAACTTTCGCGCGCCTTTTTCGCGTCCTATAACTTCGCGCAGTTATTGCCGATTCTGGCGATAGTCCAATAACTTAGCGAGTGGCGATAAAACAATTGCATATGCCGAAACTCAAGCTCTTGGCCGAAGCGGTACGAAAGCCCGCCTCCTTCAAGCTGTCGAGCATCCGCTCTTTGGTCATGAAGGTCCCGACGGATGCGGGGAGATAGCGATACGCGCCGGTGCGATCGCCGCTGATGATGGTCGCGGTGCGGGGCATGATCCATCCGCAGTAGAAGTCGTAGAACCACGAGAAGGGGGGAACTCCCGGTCGCTCGAACTCGAGCACCACGAGTCGACCGCCGGGTTTCAGGATCCGCGCGAACTCGCGAAGCGCCTTCATCGGATCGGCGACATTGCGGATGCCGAACGCGATGGAGATGACGTCCGCGCTTGCATCGGCGAACCGAAGTGATTGCGCATCACCCTCTTCATAGCTGACTTTGGACGCGAAAGCTTCGGGAAGCGTCGGCTTTTTGTGTCCCGCGATCTCAAGCATCGCCGGGGTGTAATCAACGCCGATGACTGTGGAGGCGGGCGATTTGGCGAACGCCATCGTGAGGTCGCCGGTGCCGCACGCGATGTCCAGAACAAGATCACCAGGCTTCACCTGCGCGGCCTTGACAGCGCTTTTGCGCCATGACTGATCAAGCCACAACGAGTGCACACGATTGTTGATGTCATAACTCGGCGCTATGGCGGAGAACATCCCCCGGACACGCGTGGCTTTATCCGCCACCGCATGCGGGTTGGTAAGATCCTCGTGTCGCCATGCCGGCGAATCGGCTCCCGCACCATCACCTGTGGTCATGATCGATCATAGCGATGCAGTGCGAGAGAATGCGAACTCTGCGCTTCGGAGAATCTCGGATGAAGATCTTGATCGCGTGCCTGTTCGGTGTGATGTCCGCGCTGTTCATCGGCGGATGCGTCACCAATGAAGCCACGGGGGAACAGCAGTTCATGATGTTGTCGCGTCAGGACGAAATCGAGATCGGCGAAGCGGGTAAAGCTGAGATGCTGAAGGAAATGGGTGGCGAGGTGAAGAACGCCGCGCTTCGGCAGTATGTAGACCGCATCGGGAAATCCATGGCCCGCATGACGGAGGGAACGAATCCGACGTTGCCGTGGGAGTTCATTCTCGTCGACAGCGACATGATCAACGCGTTCGCGATGCCCGGCGGGAAAGTTTTCGTGACAAGAGGATTGGCGGCGAAGATGACGAACGAGGCGCAACTCGCGGCGGTCCTCGGTCATGAAATCGGACATGTGACGGCCCGCCACATCAACGATCGCGTCACGCGAATGACGGGCACGGCGGTGCTCGTGGAGATCCTGGCGGGCGTGGCGGGCGATGATGCCGACAGCGTGCGTGAACTCGGAATGCAAGTCGCGACGGTGGCGTTGATGCCGTACGACCGCAATCAGGAAAGCCAATCCGATTCACTGGGCTTGCGATACATGACGCGACTGAACTACAACCCCGTCGGGATGGTGCAACTGATGGAGATCCTGGAACAATCGATGCAAGGCGCGCATCCGCCGGAGTGGCTGAGCACGCACCCGCTGCCGCGAACACGAATCCAGCGCGTGGGGTCTGAAATCAACTCCGTGTATTCGCAGACGCAAAATAACCCCGCGTTCAAGACCGGTGAGGCGGAGTTCAAAAGTCAGTTCTTGCAAAAACTTTCTTTTGAACCCCCTGCGGCGCACCGCCCCGCGTCCAGCCGCTATGCGGCGGCGGGTTGGTGCCTCCACTGCGCGCATTCACACTGACACGAACCGCGGCGACCACGATGTCCCAGCGCCAAAGGCGCGGTGTGTTCCAGCCAGGGGCATCGCCCCTGGTTTGTTCGGTTTGATTGCGAATGCGTGATCGTTTCTTTCCCATCACCCGGGGCGTTGCCCCGGTCCTGCGTTCCAGCGAGCCGTTGGCGCTTAAGCAGGCATTACTCTAAAAATACCGCTCGTCGAATGGGATTTCGTGTGCCCGGAGGAGTTCAACGAATTCTCGATCAAAGGTCTCCTTTGGATGGTGTTCGCGCTGACGAGCGATGTACTTCATGACTGACGAAACTCTTGATTTCGACACCGCGAATGCGCCATAACCGACCTGCCATCGAAAATTCTGAAATCGATCTCCGTTGGTCTTGATCCACTTTGAACTTGTTGTTTTGACTTCTTCAACGATCGATGCGATACAACTCGTTCGAGACAGGTGAAACAACACATGAATGTGATCTTCAACGGAATTGATCGCAACGACCGGACTTTTCAACTCTCGAAGCACACCTGTGATGTATCGATGCAAGTCCGAACGAATGTCATCATCCAACCAAGCGATTCGCTGTTTTGTGCTGAAAACCAAATGAATGTGCAAACTGGCCAGTGATTGTGGCATTTCCCTTCCCCCAATCGACGGATGTTACCACGGTTCATTTCGTATTCGCAAATCAATGTTTGTTGTTGTACTCGGTCACCCGGGGCGGTGCCCCGGGCTGCGTTCCACCGCGCCGTTGGCGCTTGCGTCCATCACGCCAACACAGCGCCAAAGGCGCGGCGCGTTCCAGCCAGGGGCATCGCCCCTGGTTCGTTTGGTTTGTTCGGTTGGTGTGTTCGTTTGGTTTGTTCGTTTGGTTCGTTTGCGAATGCGTGATCGTTTCTTTCCCATCAGCCGGGGCGTTGCCCCGGTCCTGCGTTCCGCCGCGCCGTTGGCGCTTCGACAATCACCCGTATCACGGATGTTGAACGCAACGATCAGTCGCGATTCATTCATCGATGGATGACGCTTCGACGCCGGATCGGAGTCCGCCCGCCAAAAACTCGTTGAACGCGGCGTACACCGCATCGGGAGACTTCGCCGTTCTCACGGCTTCCTTGAAAGGCTTGATCCCCTCCAACTTGCCGCCCGGGAGTTCTCTCTGCAGGTTCCGACTGAACCAACTCACCCGCCGGTTGATCTGGTAGAGCGCATAAAGCTCATCGCGATACTCTAACATAAGATCGAAAAATCTTTTAATCGTCGCGATTTGCTCCGAAACCTCGGGCAGCGGATGCTCGACGCCTTCGCGCAAATAGGCGGCGCAGTCGCGGAAGATCCATGGAGATCGGAGCGCGCCTCGTCCGATCATCACGCCATCGCATCCGGTTTCGCGCAACATTCGTTCGGCATCCTTCCCGCATCGAACATCGCCGTTTCCGATGACCGGAATGCGACCGCCGACCTCCTCCACGACTCGCGCGATTCCGGCGAGTTGCACCTCGCCTTGAAACTTCATCTCGGTCGTGCGACCGTGCACCGTGACGCCGGCCACACCGACATCCGCCAGCATGCGCGCGAGATGCGGAGAACACGCCATCCCCGCGTGATAGTCATCCGTGCTCCAACACAAACGCATCTTACAAGTCAGCGGCACTGGACCGGGGCCTTCGACTTTCGCGCCGCCTGTTCGTTTGGACCACTCCTCCGCCGACAACGGGCAACGCTCCAGTTCCTTTGCGACACTTTCGGCGATGGCGACGGCTCTTGTAAGATCCGTCAATAGTTTACTTCCGCCGTCTTTCTTCGTGACTTTGTCGACGGGGCAACCCATGTTGATGTCGACGATCGTGGCGCCGTGCTCGACGGCCCATCTCGCCCCTTCGGCCATGATCGCGGGATCGCTGCCGTACAACTGCATTCCGACCGGCTTGTCGAAGTCGTTGGTTCTCGCGAGATCAAGACTCGTCGCGGTGCCGCGAAGCAACCCTTGGGGGCTTAGCAAATCCGTGCATGCGAGTCCGACGCCGCCCCACTCGCGGCAGACCGTTCGGAACGCGAGATCGCAATACCCGGCGATCGGCGCGAGAAGCAGATTCGTGGCCAACTCGACGCGCCCAAGCTTCAACGGTCGAAGCAACGCACGACCGTGATTCCCGCGCACGTCGGACATCCGCACCTCGCTCACGCCGACTTGAAAGTCGCGCCATCGAGCACATCGCACGCAACCAATTGGCCCGGCGAGAACTGCCCCGGATTCTGGCGCGCGTCCGTCAATGACAGGTGCATCGTCACGCCCGCATCAACGACGATCGCATCAGCGGTGAGCCCGACGACCGTCCCCTGCACACGACGCGGTCGACCGAACACCGGCTCGACGAATTGTCCGCCGGTGCCGACGACATCCACGCGGCGAGCGGACGCTTTGATCACCCCGATCAGCCGCTTACCGATGTTCGAGTGCACCGCACCGTCAGGCAGAAGGTGCAGTTCGTACGAGGTGTTCGGCACCGCGAACTTGATCATCGCGGGCTTTGTCAAGGTCGCTTCCACCAATCCTGCGAGCGTGCCGCGGGCGAGGGATGCGTCTATTTTCGTCGTCGGAGAGGGGGTGATCATGGAACTGAAGGTTAGGGAAGACACCGGAACGCGGCAAGACACCATTGGCGGCGGAATTCATGCATCTTTGACAACTCCCGTGCGAATTCCCGACGGACCCGCTTAGACTGTGTTCGAGGCACTTCCATGGACATCACACGTCGTCATCTGATGCAACGAGGAATCGCGTTCGGACTGGGATTCGCCGGTCTGAAGGCGTTATTAGTACCCGGAGCGGCTTATGCGGATTCGCTTCGGTTGCGGGTGGGGAACGGGTTCGGACCGCTCATTCCCGATCCCAAGGGAATGCTGGATCTTCCGAATGGCTTTTCATACCGAGTGATCAGTTCGTTTCGCGAGGTGATGGATGACGGATTGACCGTACCCGCCAAGCATGACGGCATGTGTGCGTTGCCCGGTCCTGACGGGCGGACCATTCTGATCCGAAACCACGAGATCGATTCGAATGATGCGGCTCGGGGCGCGTTCGGCAGCCGCGGACAGAGGATCACCGACGACATCCGTTCGAAAATGTTCGACGCGGGCAAGGGCGAAGTTCCGGCGCTCGGCGGTACGACGACCTTGGTCTATGACACCAAGACACAGACGCTCGAGCGCCACTTCATGAGTCTGGCGGGCACGGTGTACAACTGCGCGGGCGGTGTGACACCGTGGGGTACATGGTTGACATGTGAAGAGTCGATGACGCGCGCCAACGATCGATACGCGAAAGATCACGGTTACGTCTTTGAAGTGCGTCCGACCGTCGAGCCGGAACTCCAGCGCGCGCAACCGCTCGAAGCGCTCGGTCGCTTTCAACACGAGGCTGTGGCGTTCGATCCCGCCTCCGGCATTTTGTACATGACCGAAGACCTCGCCGACGGATTGCTTTACCGCTTGATTCCAAAGGTCGCGGGACAACTCGGCGAGGGTGGACGTTTGCAATGTCTCATGATCAAGGATCGACCGCGCGTCGACACCCGAAACTGGGAAGCACGCGTGATCTCCCGCGGCGAATCACTTCCGGTGGAGTGGTTTGACGTCGAAGACATCTTCGGCGCCGACAACGACATTCGTGTCGTGAACCACGCTCGCGGCGCCGCGATCTTCGGTCGAGGCGAGGGGATGTGGTACACCAACGGTTCGGTTCATTTCGCGTGCACGGTTGGCGGCAGAACCAAGCATGGACAGATTTTCAAGTACACGCCGTCATCGAAGGAAGGTACGGCGCAGGAACGCCTCTCACCGGGGACGCTTGAGCTGTTCATCGAGCCTGATGACGGAAACGTGATCGGCAATTGCGACAACATCACTGCCGCGCCTTGGGGAGATCTGATCGTCTGTGAGGATTCGTGCTTTGAGGATGATCGAGTGAATCACTTGCTTGGCGTTACGCCGACAGGTGATGTTTATAAGCTTGCCAAGAACTCAGGTTCTTCGTCTGAACTGGCGGGAGCCGTGTTCTCGCCGGACGGCTCAACGCTGTTTGTCAATCGCCAAGGTGACGGTCAGACCTTCGCGATCACCGGTCCCTGGCGAACCTGATCATTCACCCGCGATCACATCGAGCAATTTGATCGCGTCTGCGACGGCATCCGACGGACTCTTCGGATGATCAAGATCGATCGGCAGGTAAGCACCTCCGATGTGGTCGCTGTTCAGCACGATCGTGTCAGGTTCGAGATATCGCGCGCCTTCATCGACCTTCTCGTGACCGAGAATGAACATGGATGCGCCGAATCGATCCAAGAGTTTGCGCAATGTCGCGGCGTCATGACCACGACCCCAGACCATCACGTGCGCCGCGCCCGTGCGCGGCTCGTAGTCAGACTCGACCAAAGGACGAGAGAGAATCGAATGATCGAATGTGTCGATCGCATGCGGCGGAGGGAGACTGTGTGCGACGATGATGTCGCCCCGAGGCGTTCGACAGCGCAGTGCGATGGGCATCGAGGTGACGAAGTCACGAATCGCGTCATGGACCTGTGGAGCGTCGGCGCCGAAGACGTACTCGACACCCGCGTTGAATGCCTCCACGCATCTCACGCCGTCTTTGAGGATGCCGGAACCCTTGAACTGCGCGAGTTCGTGATTTCCAAGCAAGAGATGAACGAATTCAGGAAACTGAACTTTCAGACGGGCGGCCTGCGCGAGCGTTCGATAGCTGAAATCCATCTTGTTGATCAGTCGATCGCCGTGAATCAACTCATGAAGCACGAGATGCTCGGGACTGGATTGACGTGCTGCGGATGTGTGCTGCAGATTCGCGGCGCGAAGGAGCGCTTGAAGGTGCATCGGGTTGTCGTGCAGATCGCCCGTGGCGATCAAACGACCGGGCCCTGAGATGATGTCGACCGAAGCCGCACGGCACTTTGCATCTCGATTGGCTCGAGCGCCGGCGCGCAGCCACTCAACAACGCTCCGCATGCTGGTCAGATCAAGCGGGTCGAGTTCATCCGACCGATCGAAACTGTCTGTGTGATCGGGCATGACGATGCAGTGAAAGCCGCGGATCAGGGATTGAGATCGTCAGAGTCCGCGCTGGCGTCCTGGAGAGACATTCCCACGCCTGAACCGCCCGCGCGATAAATCATGTCAGATGCGGACTCGCCGGGAGCGCGAACTGCTTCGGGATGCTGAGCGTTCTCGTTCTTGGCTCGCAGGGTTCCCAGAATGAGTTGGAGCCGGTTGGCGACATAATCCATCGATTCCGGTCGGTGCTCAGGATCGACCTCAACGCACTTCATGATGAGTTCGTTGAGGCGTTCCGGGATTCGGGGGTTCAGCTTGTTCGCAGCCGCGGGACGCGCGATGAATGCGTCATCAAGGCGGGAAACGAGAGAGTCCGACTTCGCGAGCGCCGTCGGAACGGTCTTTCCCGTGAAGGTGAAGTACATCGCGGCACCGAGGTTGTACACATCCGTTTGCGGCGTGATCTGGCGACGGTGAACCTGCTCCGGAGCGATGTAATCAGGCGTACCTTGAATGCGGGGCTTGATCGTTCCGATCTTGCAGCTTTGGCCGAGATCGATGACCTTCACGACCGGGCCGGGCATGACCACGATGTTGTTCGGCTTCATGTCGGCATGAACGAATCCACGTTCATGCATGTGCCTGAGTCCGCATGCGGCCTGCTGATAGATCTGAAGCGCCTCGTCAAACGTGCGGGGCTGACGACGATCCATGCTGGGACCGTCGAGGTATTCCATCACGAGCATGACATCCGTGACGGTGAAGATCGCCTTGGTCTTCTTGATCAGCTTGACGATCTTGCGGATGTTGATGTGATCCAGTTTTTGTCCGACTTCCGCTTCGCCGATGGCCTGCTGAAGAAACCGCTCATCCTTCTCGGTTTCCCGTCGAACATGCTTGAGCGCCCAAATCTGCTTGGTCTTCACATCCTGAACGAGATACACGACGGATGCGGCCCCTCGGCCGATCTCCGACATCACGCGGTATCCCTCAACGACATCGTTGGGTTTGAATTGGGCGATCACTTCCGACATGACCTGCCATCCGCTCCGATCACGACGCCCGTCACGGGGCGCGAGGTGCTGTTTCAACGAAACCCGGGGACTGCGCTCAACGGCCGACCCAAGGAACACAAACCCGGATTACAAACCACATTCACTGCTTCCAAGAATCAGGAAACAGTACAACCCGAACGCCACCAAGACGCGGGTCGGCGAAGGATAGCACGGGGACGAACCCCGTTTCCCTCAAATGCTCTCAGTTTTTCGGCTCAAATCGGGGAGGACTTTCAGCGACCCGAGTTCATTCCGGCCCGAAAGGCGGTCTCAGGAAAGTGGCGACCGGGACTGGTTGTTTTTGCGATGTCCCGATGCAGAACGATCTTGTCGGCCGGAATATTCAGTTCACGACTGAGCGCGCCCACCAACCGTCGCAACTGCTCCATCTGCAAAGAAGTGAAATCCTGTCGTTCACCGTCGCCGACCAGGCAGACGCCGATCGAATTCAAGTTGTACCACTCCGCCTCGCGGCCGACGACATGCGCGCCCGCTTCTTGGCGTAACCAACGAGCGCCTACATGCAACTCGCCGTCACCCATGCCGTTGCCATTCCCAATGACGAAGTGATATCCGAGCCCTTTGAGTTTCATGGCTCGCGCTTCGGTCTCGAGTGACTTCGGGCTTCCCGTCGCGCGGCCTGAGTCATGCACCACGATCGACAGCCAGCGGTTCGGCTCCACGGGCTTCATCGTTTGAAACACAGATTCAAGCGTTCCCGGAGCACGCATTGCCATCAGCGGCGTCAAAGTCATGCCTTCGGAGCCCGGCACGGGGCGACCGTTCAATGCAATGAGCAGTCCCCCTACTCCAGTCATGGCGGCCAACAACGTCGCCCACACTTTGTGCG
>JBKDPX010000428.1:0-4035 GCA_046342165.1 Phycisphaerales bacterium
CCGACGCGGCGCGGTGCCCCGAACTGCCCGACAGCACGATCGCGTGCGAGTTGGCGCCGAGCGCGGCGATGGAAAAGACAGCGGGAATCCAAGTGCGAATCGACATGACGACCCTCCGAAACAAGAACCATGAATCTCACCTTCACCATCGCGACCTTCGCGAAGGCGTGGCGAGAGACATCTTGGACAAGCGTGTCGGAAAGGTCACGCGTGAAACGCGAAAGTCGGGCGCGAATGGGGTGAACGCATGAAGGAGTTGTGCTTGAAAACAACCCGTGCAGGTGTCATGATCGCGATTCTTATGTTCGCCGGATGCGTGAGTGCGCCGCGGGATCAAGAGGCCGAGGTGCGCTTTGCGCCGAATCCTTTTGCGCCAAAGAGCGTGCGCGTGCATCCGCTCACGCAAATCGATCCGTCGCCCAAGCGCGCGGACGGAACACCGGATCCGCTGCCTCGGATCATCGTGCACCTGGAGGTGAAGGATCGCTTCGGTGACACGGTGAAGGCGCTGGGAACTTTTCACGCGGATCTGTTTCGATCGGGCGTGTCGTCGACGTCCGCGATGGAGCAGAGGGTCGCTGATTGGACGGAATCATCGTTCATGAACGCCGAACGAAACACGGGGCGGTTCGATCCGGCGACGAGGACGTACCGGATTCAGTTGACGGCGCCGGCGTCGGTGGGGGGGGGGAAGGCCGGGCGGGAGCAGGGCGGCCAGCGACTGCGGGTGACATTTACGACGGGGGATGAGCAGGGGCGGGAAGTCGTGCTGGAGGACAGTTACAACCTGCCGCGCTGAGTCGGTTGGATTTTGTACGGATCGTGGCGGAGGCGTTGACCCTTTCCGGGCGCAGGCTACTATCACAACCCTGCTCGCTTCGGCGTGCGGGGTCGTTGCATGGACGAAGGGTGGAAATTTCGTTCATGCGACGGATGGAACGAGATCGGTGAGTCGAGCGGGCGACCGTTCGACGGATGTGTTTTGGAATTTGGCCACCGTAGCTCAGTGGTAGAGCACTCCCTTGGTAAGGGAGAGGTCACGGGTTCAAGTCCCGTTGGTGGCTCTTCTCGGAATCGTGATCGAGCGAGCGCGAAAGCGAATGCGACGAGCGCGAGGAAGGGCCCGAGGCTTTGGCAATCTCGGGTGAGTAGGCTGTGTTTGTGGTAGCTGGCTTGGTGGAGGCGCAATGGGAGCCCCGCCCCAAGTCTTCGAGATCGGGCATTCCCGTTCTGGTTGTTAGTGAGGTTCGGTTCTTATGGCAATTGGCACATTTACTCGTACGAAACCCCACGTGAACGTCGGCACCATCGGTCACATCGACCACGGCAAGTCGACCCTGACGGCCGCGCTCTCGGCGCGTTCGGCGGCGAAGTTCGGCGGCAAGATCAAGAGCTACGCGGAAATCACCAAGGGTGGTACCGTCCGCGACGCCAACAAGACGGTGACGATCGCCTCGTCTCACACCGAGTACGAGACGACCAAGCGCCACTACGCGCACGTCGACTGTCCGGGCCACGCCGACTTCGTGAAGAACATGATCACCGGCGCGGCGCAGATGGACGGCGCGATTCTCGTCGTCTCCGCCGCTGACGGTCCGATGCCCCAGACGCGCGAACACGTGCTGCTCGCCCGTCAGGTCGGCGTGCCCTACATCGTCGTCTTCTTGAACAAGGTCGACCTCGTCGACGATCCGGAACTCCTCGACCTCGTCGAGCTCGAAGTCCGCGAACTGCTCAAGAAGTACGGCTTCCCGGGCGACACCACTCCGGTCGTTCGCGGCCAGAGCAAGCTCGCGCTCGAGAACCCCACCGATGACAAGGCTTGCAAGCCCATCGATGATCTCTTCGAGGCCATCGACAGCTTCATCCCCGAGCCGGCCCGCGAAACCGACAAGCCCTTCCTCATGAGCGTCGAAGACGTCTTCTCGATCAAGGGTCGTGGTACGGTCGCCACCGGTCGTATCGAGCGTGGTATCGTCAAGGTCGGCGACGCGGTCGAGATCGTCGGTCTGCGCACCGAGAACAAGAACAGCGTCATCACCGGCGTTGAAATGTTCCAGAAGACCCTCGATTCGGGTATGGCCGGTGACAACGTCGGCTGTCTCCTCCGCGGTCTCGAAAAGACCGACATCGAGCGTGGCCAGGTCATCTGCAAGCCCGGCTCAATCAAGCCCCACACCAAGTTCAAGGCTCAGGTGTACGTCCTCACCAAGGAAGAGGGCGGACGCCACACGCCGTTCGTCAGCAACTACCGCCCGCAGTTCTACTTCCGCACGACCGACGTCACCGGTAAGGTCAAGCTCCTCGGCGGCGCCGAGATGTGCATGCCCGGCGACAACGTCGAAATGGAAGTCGACCTCGGCGACAAGCCCGTCGCGATGGAAAAGGGTCTGCGCTTCGCCGTTCGCGAAGGCGGCCGCACCATCGGCTCCGGCGCCGTGACCGAAATCCTCGCCTGATCCGCGGGTGATTGATTCGAAATCCTCCTTGTCCGGTTCGAAAGTTCCGGACAAGGCTTTGCAGGTGAGTCAATGACGGCGAAGCCGCCGTCAACCGAGTCCGGACGTTTCGGGCGCGGCGAAGAGTTGAAACGAAGTCGACCCCGCTGAAACAATGATCGCAAGATCTTATGTTGAAGCGGTTCGAAGAGTCGGGAAAGGCGGTTCGGAGTCATGGCGAAGAAGAAGTCTCTGGCGCGCGAGTACGTGTGGTTGCAGTGCACCGAGTGCGGCGACCTCAACTACCGCAGCAGCGTGAACACCAAGGGCGGTCTGCCTGAGAGCCTCAAGGAAGGCCTCAAGAAGTACAGCCCCCGCCTCCGCAAGCACACGGTGCACAAGATTAAGAGGAAGTAAGAGGGCAACAGGCCTCGGGGAATGGGCAGTGGAATGACCGCCGCCCGTGAACCGAGTGCGTTTCTCCTGTTGCCTATTGCCCATTTTCTATTTCCTATTCCATCTTCTACGCCGGTAGCTCAACTGGTAGAGCAGCGGATTCCAAATCCGCAGGTTGCGGGTTCAAGTCCCTCCCGGCGTGTTCATTATGACAGCCCTTGACACCAACAAAGAGTCACCCGCCTCCGTCGGAGCGAAGGACGACGCCAATCCCGGCTTCGGCATCTATCGCTACGGGCAAGGGTACTGGGTGCGCACGCTCACCGCGATCTTCACGGGTGTGCTGTTGCTCGCCGGCGCCGGTTGGGCTTGGCGTCAACTCGAGGCCATCTCGCTTCCCAAATCATCGTGGAGCATTCGTTTTGAAGGCGCCACCGGAACAGTCGCCGCGGGTCAACCCGTCGCGCTCTTCAATGATGCGGTTCAGCCGCCCTTGGAACTGGGAACGGCGGTCGCGAAGACCGCGGCATCCGGCGAAGTGGTGATTGAAAAGATTGAAATGAAAAAGTCGGCGGCCGGCGATGAGTACACGCTCGCCGAGGCCACCCGCATCCAAAATTCTGATGGTTCGTTCAGCGCTTCCATTCTCGATCGCATCGGGATCGAGATCTTCAGCAAGGTCTATCTGCAGGCGTCGGTCGCCTCCGTCATTTTGCTTGTCGGCGCATTGTCGATCTACTGGCTTGTCGCGGCGCGTCCGTCGTCCGTCGACTTCCTCGTGGACACCGACGGTGAAATGAAGAAGGTCAACTGGTCCACGCGAAAGCACATCATCGACTCCACCTGGGTGGTCGTCGGCGCGACATTCCTGATCGCCGCGGTTCTCTGGATCTTCGATGTCGTGCTTTCCCGTCTGATGACGTGGATCAACGTGCTGCAGGCTTGAGCCGTTGTGTGTTCGCGGCGCGCGTGTGTTTGCGCCGCGTGAGTGTTTCAGGATCCGTTCGTCCGTCTCCGCCACGACCGCCATGCGAGTCACCCGGCGCGGACGTCCGTCAAACTTGTTCGAGTCAGTGAGGTGCGATATGGCCGATTCCAAGAATGAAGTCCTCGACGGTCGCCCGAACGAGAAGACCGATCTGCTCAAGGCCGACGAGCCGATGTGCGCCGAAGGCATGAACTGGTTCGTGCTTCGCGTCGC
>JBKDPX010000429.1:0-7312 GCA_046342165.1 Phycisphaerales bacterium
CCATTTCATCACGCCGAGCGAGGCGCTGACGAGATTCGATCCGATCGGCGAGTACGACGTGCACAACTACATCTCATGGGCCGATACCGAGCGCGATCTGACCGCATGGCGCGGCAACGCGATGCAGGACAACGCGCTTGATGAGACATACAAGCTCGGTCGCAAGATCCATGAGAAGTGGGCGGCTGCGATGACCTCGGGTACGGATCAGGAGAAAGCTGACGCAAGTCATCTTCTGAACGATTGGCGCAAGCTGACGACGAGCGATCACTTTTACTACATGTGTACGAAGTACTTCGCGGACGGCGATGTGCACAAGTATTTCAATCCATACGACTCGCCGTACGACAGCTATATCAATTTCATGAATGTCATCGATCAGCTGCGCACTCGTATCTGATGCACGCGTGAGTCGTGATCGAAACGATGTTGGTCTTCATACACGCTGACGTTCAGCGTCTGATTTTGATGACAACGATCGTGCGATCATCGGTGCGCGGGCTGAGTCCCGCGAACTGTCGCAGTTCCCATTGCACGTGTTCGAGCACATCTCCGGCGGAGGGTTCGGGCTTTTGCGCGTAGCAGTTGAGCAGAGCCTGGCGCAGTCGCTTCTTGCCGAACCGCTTTCCCGCAAAGTCAGCTGTGTCAACGAGTCCGTCGGTGTAGGCCATGATGACGTCGCCCGGTTTCAACTCGCAGATGGAACGCTGATAGGTTTGCGTTTTATCGATACCGACAACCATGCCGCCGACGCTGAGTTCCACGATGTCCGCATCCGTCGGCGCGCGACCTTGTTTGGTGCGAATCACCAGCGGAGGCTCGTGACCCGCGGAGCAGTACGTCATTCGAAGCTTGGCGGGATCAATCACGCCGTACCACAGACTTGCGAACTCGTTGTCGCGCGTGTCTTGGCAGAGCGCCTCGTTCACCTTCGCGACGACATCGTCGATGTTGTATACGCCCTGCACATGCGCACGCAGACTCGCGCGAACGGCGCTCATCAAGAGCGCGGCGGCGATTCCCTTCCCCGCGACATCGCCGACGGCGAGTCCGAGGTGGCCGTTGAGATCGATGAGGTCGTAGAAGTCGCCGCCGAGTTCGAACGAAGGAATGTACTTCGCCGCGATTTCAAGCGAGGGGATCGAAGGCATTCCCATCGGGAGCATTCGTCGTTGGACATCGGCCGCAAGTTCGAGTTGGCGTTGGATGCGTTGTTCTTCGCGTTCGAGCGTGAGCAGTCGCGATTGTTCCAGTGCAGCCGCGGCTTGCTGCGCAAGCGAGGAGACCGTGTGTTTGTCCCATTGATCGAATGAGCGGGGTGTCCGCGAGTACAGGCGCATGACCCCCAGCGGTCGATTGCGAAACACCAAGCCGACGTGGATCGCGGCGCCGAGACCTTCGGCAACCGCCTTGTCGCGGAGGAAGATCCGATCGTCGTTGGCGATATCTTCCGAGACGACGATCTCGCCGGAGAGAGCTTGTTTATCGAAAAGTCTGTCCTTGCTCAGCGGCGAAGGATCTTCAAGCCAGTCGCGAGAGAGATTCCGTGATGCCTTGAGCGTGAGATCGGCTTCATTGGTGCTGAGCACGCCGTCTGAGTCTTCGGCGAACAGAACGATTGCACCGGCATCAAGTCCGAGGACTTCAAGCGCGCTGTCGAGCGCGACTTCAAGCACTCGATCGGGAGCGGTCGAGCCGACGAGCAGCGAGGTCATTCGCGTGAGCGCGGCGAGTTCTTTCACGCGATGTTTGAGTTCGAGATCATGCGTGCAAAGTTCGGCGGAGGCGCCCGCGAGAAGAGAGATCGCGCGCTCGAGGCGCTGGCGCGCGTCGGTTGAGGTGAGCGACGGGTTTCCTTCTCCGACCACGAACGAACCGATTGTGATTCCGGCGACGATCAGCGGGATCTCGGAACTCTTGACGCCGACGGAAGGCGCTTGCGCGGGCGGCACGCTCATCCATGCGACTTCGCCATCCGAGCGCGCATCGCGTCGAACGATTGCGTTGCCCTTGGTGTCCCGCAGTTGAACCTGAACACCCGTCAGCGCCGTGATTTCAGCGCACAGAGATGCAAGCGATCCGTCGGTGAGAAAATCGGTGATCGATAGATCGGGATCGATCGATCTGACGCGTCCGGGAGCGATTTGCGGGAATGATGTCTGTTCAACGGTCAAGCGTGGAATCCGGATCTGTAGTTATTTTGCGGGCGTTTCAGGGGTCGATGCGGGCGGCGGTTCGATGGGTTGCAGCGGTGATGCGGGCGTCTTGCTCCACAACTCCCGGAGCAGCAAGCCGAGGTTCGTGTCCCTTGACGACGCTTCGCGCATGAAGATGTCCAGCGCGCGAGCCGCGTCCTCGATGTCACCGGATTGATATGAGAGATACGCCCAGAGCAATGAAGAGTCCCGAGCCGTCACCGAGCCGACCGGCGCGTTGGTCGCGCGTTCGCGTAAGACATCACGCTGTGACGCGAGCCGATCAGCCGGCAATCCCGCCTGTCCCGCATACCGAACCGCGATGAGTTCGGGATTGTTCGAAAAGAAATCCTGCACATTGATCGCGGCCGAGAGATGAAGTCCCGCGCCGATCTGCGCATGAATACGGCCGACAAGCGCCATCGGCTCGCCGGGCTTATACGCCAGTGCGCGGCTGAAGCGTTCTTCAGCGTCGAAATACTTCGCGCCCGCGAGCAAGGTTTGACCGGCGGCCATATGTGCTTGATACGGATCTCCCTCGATGCCCTCGCCGAATCCGAGATTGCTCACGACGCCGCCGGCGGCGCGGATGATCTCAAGTGTTCGCGCGTCGAGTTCAAGTGAAGAATCTTCGTTCTTGCGTTCGCTCTCCGTCTTGTCCCGCCAGCTTCCTGGAACATACTCGGTCGGCTTTCGCGCGGCGTTTTCACCCTTGGTTGCTTCGCTCTTCGACTCGCCGCCCGAACTGATCTTCGGCTTCAGTTCGTCGAGCTTGCGCTGCCACTCCTTTTGCGGCGCTTCCTCGGTCTTCGCGGCATCGTCGGACTTCGGCGCTTCGGACTTGGTTTCCGCATCGACGCGTTGTCCCGCGAACAAATCGAGTCGATTGCGAACGCCTTCGTAAGCGCTGCGATATTCGGATCGAACGGAGGCTGAAAGATCCTGCCGATTGGTGCGATACTTCTCCTCAGCGGGAATCGATTTCACGCCGAGCAACTGACTCGCAGCCACCGAATCGATGGCGCCGGAAGGTGTGCGGACATCGGCGATGAATGTGGGTCGCAAATCCCGATTCGCCGCGAACAGCGATGTCATTCGCATCGCACCCTTATCCTGCGTCACGAGACCGCGACGATCAACGATGCTGCGCGCCGGGGCCGCGAGTGAGTAGGAACCTCCGAAGCCGCCGCCGTCGGTGCGATCAATGACGCGCACATTCCCGATTGCATAGGTGTATTGCATGCGCAACGAATCACCGCCTCGAACGGCGTTCGTGACTGTTCGCGCGCTCATGGAGTCGCGACGAAACGCAAAGGTGCTGTCGCCGGCGGTGACGCCGCGGAAGTCGGTCGCGCCGCGATAGCCCGCGTTTCCGCGAAAGGCCTTTCCGCCGCCGATCTCTCCGGTGACAAGCGCGTTGCGTCGCTCGACTTCCTCACGGAAGCTCTTGCGAGGCGTGTTGCCCGTGCCGTTGCGGCGCATGTCCTTCTCAAGACCTCGACCGTCGCCGAGAGCGTTTTGCGCGAAGGCGGGAGTCGCCGCGACGATGCCGCCGGCGATCAGAGAAATCATGAATGCAGTTGAGATTCGATTCATCATGGGGTTCCGTCACAGACTACCGCACATCGAGACGCATCAAACCGCGGGGCGGTTCGCATCGGCGGCGAAATCGTCTGTTTGTGTTTTGTTTGAAAAGCGAACAAAAACAGAACTCGCGACGCCCGCCGACATTTCTAGTATCGACATGAACGCCTTCGGGGGTTCAAAGGCCCGCGGAGATCAGAAGAAGAGGCCTCGCAGGTACCAGAAGAGGAATGCGAGGATGAGCACGCCGACGATCACGATCGTGAACTTCGACGGTGCCGATTTGGACGCCGTGAAGGCGTGACCGCATTGCCAGCAAAGCTCGGCGTCGTCATAGACATCCGCGCGGCATGCCGGACAGGTTCTTGTGACATCGCTGAAGCGCTTGATGTCCGATTCGTCCGGGCCCTCGTCGATTTCATCTCGCCGTGTCATGCGTGAATGGTAGCCGCGACGGAAAAAACCGTCGCACACGGAAACGCTCCGTGCGCAACGGTGTGTCGTGAGCGCGATTGAATCGGGCGAGATCAGCCCTCGGAGAAGGGAACGACGCGCACGAAAGCGACTCACGCGACCATTTTGGATTTTTCGCTTTTTTTTGCGCGCATTCGGCGCCGCTCAACTCGTGAGTGCTTGCGGGTTTAGCGCGATGTCGTTTGAAGCTTCGCGCGAGGGATCATGAACGTGCGACGGATTCGTGCGCACGGATGCGTCCGTCGGCCCGGAGATACGGGCGATCAAGGACGGGGATGATGATGCGCGAAATAGATCACATGTTGGCGGAGCGAATCGAGCGTCATGAGCGCGAGGTGCTTCCCGCCTACGCGAAGCTGTGGGCGTACTACCGAAACCCGATGCGTGAGGTTCCGCGAACGAGCGGACCGCACGGACGTTGGTATCGACTTGCGCAGGAGTCGGGGTTGCCCGCGAGGCTCTTCGGTCGCACCGGAGATGAACTGAGAACGCCTCGGCGCGAGATCGTCGTTGAGAATGACATCGCATGGCGATTGCACACGATGGTCGATTTTCTTTTCGGCAAGGGGTTCACGATTCGAGCGCTCGGCATGACTCCGGCGCGCAGTGAGTTGATCGAGCGCGCGTTGCAGGAAGTCTTCGATCGTTCAGGCGGCGGCGCGATGTGGCAGGACGGAGCGTTGCTCGCACACATCTTCGGACACGTCGACTTCACCGTCACTGAGGATGCTTCGCATGGTGCGAGGATCGAGATGATCAATCCGCGTCGCGCCGTGGCCCTCGTCAACGCGGAGGACTATCGCGTGATCGATGCCTATGCGGTCCATTTGGTGTCGGGCGTCACCTGCGCGACGGGCGCGAAGTGGGGAAGGCTTACGCGCGTGGTGACGCCCGACGGCGCGGCGATGTATGAGGACGGTGTTCGCACGAATCTCAAGGAGACGCCGTGGACGGGCGGAAAATTACCCGTCGTGCACGTGCAGAACATCGCGCAGCCCCTTTCGTATGAGGGACTCGGCGAAGTGGAATCTCTCATACCTCTCCAAGACGAGCTCAACACGCGGCTTTCGGATCGAGCTTCGCGCGTGACATTGCAATCGTTCAAGATGTATCTCGCGAAAGGAATCGGCGGCAGCGGGATGCCACCGGTCGCGCCCGGTCAGTTGTGGCTGACGGATAACCCGGACGCCGCGATCGATGAGTTCGGAGGCGATGCGTCGAGTCCGAGCGAAGATCGTCATATCGATGAGATACGTGACGCGCTCGACAAGGTTTCGGGCGTTCCGCCGCTCGCAAGCGGCGTCGTGCAGGCGAAGATCGGAAATCTCTCATCCGCGAACGCGCTGAAGGTGACGCTCATGAGCCTGCTGAGCAAGACTTCGCGCAAGCAGGCCGCATACGGACGCGCGATCGGCGAGTTGTGCACCTTGACATTGGATCTGCTTCATCATCAAGGCGTGCTCAACACTCAGCCTCAAGAGAGACGGGTTCGCGTCACCTGGCCCGACCCGTTGCCGCCGGATGTGAGAGAGCGGATCTTCGCCGCTGAAGCGAAAGCGAGACTTGGTGCGCCGCGTGAGCGCGTTCTTGCGGAGCTTGGTGATATCTAAGGAGGTTTGATGAGTGATGAATCGTTGAAGGAGTCGTTGAGGCGGGAGTTCGAGCGATTGGAGTCGTTCGATTCGGAGCTCGCAGTCCTCGCGCTGGGAAGCGTCGAGGACGGGTCGGACATTGTCGCGCTTGCGGCGCAGTTGAAGAAAGAAAAGCCGTTTCTCTTCAAGCCGCAGAATCGGTCTCCGCTCGCCATGGGGGTGATTCCGGATGCACTCGCGCCATCCAAGCGCGAAGTGGAGGAACTGGCCGCCAAAGCGCGCGAGGGTTCGGATCGAGGCGCGATGTTGAGGTTCATGCGCGCGCGACGAGGCGGATGAGATCATGCGCGGCGTGCGTCGCGCCGCGTCGGTTGTGATGTTCAACAGGAGGGAGATTGAATGGGATTTTCAGGGAAGGCGACATTCAGCGCGGGAGCGGACATCCCGGAGATCGCGGAAGACGTGACGGATGTGGTGTCGGTTGTTTCGCCGTTCGAGACGCCGCTGCTTGATCATTTGGGAGACAGTCCGCGTTCGGCGCACAGCACGGTGCACGAATGGCTTGAGGACACCTTGCTGTTCAACTTTGACACGCTCAATCAGACAACTTTCACGCCGAATCCTCAGGATGCGACGGTGTTGACTGTGGCGAACGGTTCTCGCTTTCTGCCGGGTGATCTGTTGAAGCCGCATGGATCGAGCGAAGTCATGCAGGTGACGAATGTCGGAGGCAACACGATCACCGTCGTGAGGCGGTTCGGTTCGACGCCTGCGACAACGCTCGTGAACGGTCTGCGATTGAACATCCTGGGTAACGCCGCGCTCGAAGGAGCGGACGCGAATCAGGCGCGCTTCACGGCGCGTGTGCGCAAGCAAAACTACACGCAGATCTTCAGCGCGACGTGCGAAGTGACGGACACCATGAAGGCCGTGCGCACGATCGGGGTGGATGATGAATTGGATTTTCAAAAGCAGGAGCGCTTGCGCGAATTGCTGCGTGATCTCGAGAACTGCGTGATCAACGGAGCGGCGCCGGCGGTCGCGCCTCAAGGATCGCCGACCGTGCGTCGCTCGATGAACGGCATCATCAAGATGCTGAACACCAATGTGTTCGCGCCCGGCGTGAACGGATTTCCCGGGGGATCGGGGCCGGGAACGGAGTTGAATGAGAACGTGTTGAATGCGGCGCTTCGCGCGATTTGGGAGCAAAGCAGCGGTCGGGTGGACACCATTGTGGTGAACGGCGCACAGAAGCGTCGGATCAATCAGTTCATCACGACGGCACAGAGACACTTCACGCCGGAGGATCGTCGTATCAGCGAGATCGTCAGCGTGTACGAATCGGATTTCGGAACATGCCGCGTCGTGCTTTCGCGATGGATGCCGACGGACTCGGTGTTGTTCCTGGATTCATCGCGGGTGAACGTGATGCCGCTGGCGGGTCGAACGTTCCAGTACCGGTCGCTC
>JBKDPX010000430.1:0-2770 GCA_046342165.1 Phycisphaerales bacterium
GCCAATCGCGCGAATCCCGGTCGATATTTCTTCGCCAACATGGCGATGGCGTTGCACCTGATCGAGCAGGCGCGTCTTGACGGCATGATCGAGAGAGACGGGCGATTCGTTCAAGTCGGAACCATCTGCGCCTATCCGAAGTTCACACCTGTTCCATTCACCGAAGAGAATCTCTGGAACGGATATCCCGAAGAGACGAATGCTCCTTATGGTGTCGCGAAGAAGGCCGCATGGCAGATGCTCGATGCTTATAAGTTGCAATATCGCATGAAGAGTGCGTATGTGCTTCCCGTGAACCTGTACGGACCGTGGGACAATTTCGATCTCCATACGAGCCATGTCATTCCCGCACTGGTTCGCAAGTGTGTCGAGGCGCGGAATCGAAACGACAAGGAAATCGTGTGCTGGGGTACGGGTTCGGCTTCGAGGGAGTTTCTGTATGTCGACGATGCCGCGGAAGGCATCGTGCGCGCTTCGGAGGTCATGACCGATCCCGATCCGATCAATCTGGGAGCCGGATTCGAGATCAAGATCAAGGATCTCGTCGAACTGATCGTGAAGTTGACCGGTTTCAAGGGCGGAATCGCATGGGATTCGACCAAGCCCGATGGTCAGCCGCGGCGTTGCCTGTCGACCGAGAAGGCCAAGCGTCTCTTGGATTGGCAGGCGCAGGTGAAGTTCGAAGAGGGACTTCGCAAGACGATCGATTGGTACGAGAAGGGTGGAAGATAAATCGTGCCGAATCGAGACCCGAATCAGGTTCACGTCGTGCTGTTGAACCAGGCGTTTCATCCGGACGTCGTCGCAACAGCGCAGATGGCGAAAGATCTCGCGGACGAACTCGTCGCGGGCGGTTTTCGCGTGACGGCAATCGCGTCGCGATCGATATACGGCAAGTCGGGAGCGACTTTGCCTGCGCGTGAGACGATCAGCGTCACCGGAGGCGAGATCGAAATCCATCGCGTCGGATTCAGCTTCTTCGGTCGCGCGTCCACGCTTCTTCGCGTGCTCGATTTCGGATTCTTTTACATTCTCGCGGCGTTGAAACTGTTGACCGTTCGTCGTCCCGATGTCGTGGTCGCGTTTTCAACTCCGCCGTACATCGCGCTTCTCGCCGTGTTCTGTCGGTGGTTGCGCGGAAGCAAGGCGGTGTATTGGGCGATGGACCTTTACCCCGATGTGATCATCTCATCGGGGATGTTGAAACAAGAATCGATTCTCGCGAAGGTCCTCGACGCCGCTCACAAATGGCTCGTCAGACACGCGGACGCGAGCGTCGTGCTCGGACGCTGCATGATGGACAAGGTGCTCGCAAAGGCCGGCTCGCGCGCGGCATCGCGGGTGAAGTTCATTCCCGTGTGGAGTGACGAGACCGGAGTGCGTTCCGTGGAGCGCTCCGTCAACCCGCTTCGTCAACAGTTCGGCGTCGGCGAAGCGTTCACCGTGATGTACTCGGGCAACTTCGGACACGGGCACGATGCCCACACCACCATGCATGCGATGAAGGCGCTGGCTCATCGCGCGGGATCGACATCGGATTCGATTCGCTTTTTGTTTGTCGGCGGCGGCAAGCGACGCAAGGAAATCGAAGACTTCATCTCCCGCGAGAGTTTGAGCGGAGCCGCATATCACGACTATCAACCGCGCGAGAAACTCGCGGAGAGCCTGTCTGTCGGTGACGTGCATTTGATTTCGTTGTTGGAGGGGATGGAAGGATTGATTGTTCCGAGCAAGTGTTTCGGGATTATGGCCGTCGCGCGGCCCGCGATCTTCATCGGCAACCCGACTTCCGAAATCGCACGGGTTCTCGTCGAGAACGATTGTGGAATCGTCGTGCGCCAGGGTGATGGCGAGGGATTGACGCGTGCGATTGAAGCACTCGCATCGGACCCCGCGAGAGCGAAGGCGATGGGCGAGCGCGGCAGAGCGGCGTTCATGAAGTTGTATTGTCGTGCAAGTGCGTGTGGAGCATGGAAGGGTTTGCTTCGCGCGGTCTGTGCGGATCAGGCGGAGTCATTTCGCGGCTACGAGGCGCGAAACGGATCGGGTCAAGGAGCGGTGTCATGACACAATCGGCGCGAGCGAACATCGAGGTCATCATCCCGACGTTCAACGAGGAGTTGAACCTCAAGTACGCGCTGTCAAGTGTGGCGGGTTGGGTGAAGCGCGTGCATGTCGTCGATTCGGAATCGAAAGATCGCACGCGGGACATCGCGAACGAGTATGGCGCGAACGTGGTGGTGCAACCGTGGCTTGGTTACGCGAAGCAAAAGAACTGGGCGCTGAACAATCTGCCGATTGAAAGCGATTGGGTTTTCATTTTGGATGCGGACGAGAGTATCACCCCGGAACTTCGCGATGAGTTGATGCGCATCACGTCAAAGCCTCCGGAGTCGGTGCGTGAAGCGGGTTTTTACGTCAATCGACTGACGTACTTCCTGGGACGACCCATTCGGCATTGCGGGTATTACCCGTCGTACAACCTGCGGTTGTTCAAGAGGGGCAAAGCGCGATACGAAGAGCGTGAAGTTCACGAACACATGATCGTGGACGGGGAAGCGGGTCGACTTGTTCAACACATGTTGCACGAGGATCGACGCGGTCTTGAACATTTGATCGCCAAACACAACCGATACTCGACGCTTGAAGCGCGGGAACTCACCCGTGAACGTTTGGAGGCGACGGGTGAAATCTCGGCTGAATTGGAGCGCGGAATCGCGTGGCGTCGCTGGCTCAAGCGCAATGTGCTGCCTCGACTTCCGTTGTCGGG
>JBKDPX010000431.1:0-2606 GCA_046342165.1 Phycisphaerales bacterium
CTCTTGCATGCGCGCGCGCCGCGCGGATGTCGAATCGGGAGAGCGGGCGTCCACGATGGCATTCAGAGACGCGTTCACCGGCCCGGCATAGGCCGCTGCCGCTTCGCGCAACTGCACGGCGTCAAGCTTGATTTCGGGAGAGCCGAGCCGGATCATCGCGGCCAATACATAAGAACTTTCGTTGTTTATGTATTGCAATATCTTGTGAGTATCATTTTCGGCGGCGATCGCCGACAGCTCGTCGACGGTCTCGAGCAGATTCGCGCAAGCTCCCGGAACAAGCGCGAGAGCCTCCGACGATCGGACGCGCGCCGCAGCCTGTTCAACGGACAGTCCCTCATCAACCTCGCCGGGAAGCACTCCCGCGGCGAGCATCGATTGCAGACGCGTCGCGCCGTCGATGAGCGAATCGATCGACTCGATACGAGCGGCGAACGCGCGGATCTCGACGAGCGCATCCTCGAAGTCGCCGCGCGCCGCGCGCTGCGCGACCGCATCGGCCGCGCGCAACCGGATCGGTTCCGCATCAATACCGACCAACGAGGCTCGCGAATCAACCGCACGTGCGAGTTCGCGTTCGAACGAGAGAAACTTCGCGGCGGCCGCGTCAACTTTTTCCCGGACGGCCTTTGAGCCTTGGGAGAAGTCGAGCGAATCAAACCACATCCGCCATGCGCGGTTCATCGCTTCACTCGAGAGCTTCGGCGCACCTTGCACCGCCTTGGCGCTTTCGATGATCCGTTGCTCGAGCGCGGCACGGGCGCGCTCAAGTTCCGGCATTTTCTCATCAAGCTTATTCACCGTGAACTCCACGGCGATGCGACCGGTCGGGTACTCGATTTCGAGCGCTTCTTCCAAGATGTCACGGGCATCTCTGAGCAGATCGCGCATGACCACCGCTTCACGAGGAGCATCCGTCGAAGAGACATCGGCGATGGCATCAAGTCTCGCTGAGATCTCATCGATTCGAGCCGGAACACGCCAATTTGCGCGCGGATCCGCAGGATCGAAGGTGCGCGGGGCCCGTGCATCCTTTGGCGCTGGCTTGGGCGGTTCAGCCGCCGGCGAGGGTGCCTTTGGGGTCTCAACGGGGGCATTCGACGCTTCCGTCTGCTTCACGGGCGCGGGAGTGGCCGACTGAGGCGAGTGGATAACGGGCTTTGATGGTTCGGAGTTCTCAAGTTCTCGCGATTTGACCGGAGTTTCGCCGCCGCCCCTGAGCAGTAACAGCCCTCCGATGATGCCGAGCAGTCCCACCCCCGCGAGCACAAACCACTTCATGTTTGATGAACTCGATTCGCTCGAGACAGCGACGGGACGCTTGTCTTGAGTCACCTTGTCATTGTGGCGATAGCTTTCGCGCTTCGCGCGAACCATCGCGGCGAAATCGGGATCGATGGTGTAGGGGACTTGCGTCGCGAGTCCGAGTCCGGCTCGCGTTGCGCGCAGGCAGAAGATGTGACCGACCGCAGGCGCACCCACGAGCACGTCGACGAAGTCCGCATCATCCGGCTCGATGACGAGAACTCCCGTCGCGCGATCGATGTTGCGATCCAGCAGAGCGGTCCACGCCCTCGCATCCTCGCCGGGCGCATCGAACAAGCGCGGCACTCGCATGTGTTGACCCGCGGGTTCCTGCTTCGTGCGCGAAATCGCGCTCTGCCGCTTGAATCCCTGCATCTCACGTTCGATCTCGTACATCACGCGCTCGAAGGCTGTCGTGGGATCCCCGCCGGGCGAGAGATTGGGATGGTCGACAAGTCGGCGGAGCAGATCGCCGTCTTCCGAATCACCGGTTCGCGCCGACGAAGTCGCCTGAGAGAGCTCTGTTCGCGCTCGAGACGCGGCGTGTTTGACGTCGTCGGCGAGCGTCGTGGATTTCACCGCCTCCTCAAATCGCACAAGAGCGGGAATGATGTGTTGTGATGCAAACGCGGCCGACGCTCCGTCGATTCTGCCACACACCACCATCGGATACTTCGAGCGGCCCTTTCCGTCGCGGCTTGACCACATGCGGCCGACGATCCACTGGCCGCCGATGCGCCAGAAGAAGTTGTGCTTGAAAGCGGGCAGCAGCTTGCCTTCATCGAGTCGATCCCAGGCGCCGGAATCGATATTTCCCGCGACGCCTTCGGAATAGAGCAACCGCCGTGCGGTGACCAATTCGGGAGTATCGAGCCCGATCTCCTCAATGTGATCATCCCATCCGGGATGCTTGCCGAAGACGGCGAGATGCACGCGTTGTTCACCTGATACTGTCGCCAAGCGCCACTCCGTGTTTCAAAATCGGATGTCCATGCAGAGCATCGGACGCGTCACTGCCACTGCGAAGCTTCAGGCCAGGTTTCCAATCCGATGACGCCATTGGTCGTGCGGATCTGAATTCGCATCCATGTGACATTCGTCTCGGACTTCACGGGGAACTCAATCCAGCCGTCCTTGGACACGGCTTTGCCGGAAACCAACATCTCATGAAGAAGCGGCCAAGCCGAGTTCAACTTGAATGTCGGCGCCTTCGTGTTGTCCACGCCATCGTTGCTGTAACGAATCTCAAACGCACGGCCGGGTGAGGTCTTGGCGCTGATCGGGATCACCAACTCCTCCTC
>JBKDPX010000432.1:0-6129 GCA_046342165.1 Phycisphaerales bacterium
GCCGTCGAAGCCTGCAACGCGTTGACCCGTGCCGCACTGATGACGGAGGAACAACGACGAATCACTCTCGATCTTGCGAGAATGCTGATCGCCAAATCGCCGACATCGGCGTTGATCTCGCTCCTTTGGAGCATCGGCGACTCCACCGATAGCGATTTGATCGCGCCCTTCCTCGCGAGTGAAAATCCGGCGTTGCGATTCGCGGCCGCCGAGTGCTTGATGTGGAGCGAAGATCACGCGCAATCCGTCATCGAAGCAGCGGCGACACATCCCGACCTCTTCGAACCGGCTGCCAAAGCCGCGTTTGTTCACGCGCACGATTCGGCCGGCTTCGCCGCCATCGCCCACCTTCAGGCTCCCTCGCGAGACATTCGAGATGCCGCGCTTATTCGACTAGGAAGCGCGATTCCCGCTGATCAACTCGCAGCGGTTTTGCGTGAACTTGAGGACGGCCCCGCCGCTCGGGCACTGCGATTGAATCTCGTGTCCGGCGAGAGGCTTCTTGCGGAAGCGAATGAGCCCGCGTCACTCGCGGCGATCACGAACGGAATGCTTCGGCTTGCGGAGGAGGATCTCTCGGCGGGCAAACCCGATGCCGCGCTCGCGCGACTGGAGCCGATGCCGTCAATCGCACCCTCCGATGTTCTTGATGCCACCCGCCGATTGCAACTGCTGAGTTACATCGTGTTGGGCAGACTCGAACTTGCGGAACAAGATGCAACCGCGGATCTCCCGCTGTGGATCCGCGGGCTTCAAATGATCACGGGGAAAGAGCACGAGGAAGAGACGATCCGGCGCATCGAGAGCCGGTTCGGCGACCGGATCGATGAGGCATCCGCCGCGACTTTGGCTTCTGCGAAAGACCGAATCGCAAAGGCCCGCGCGCCGCAGTAACGCCCCGCCTGTCCTATCATTGAGGGCTCGATTTTGGAGATGCCCCGATGACCACGATCGCCCCCAAACCGTCCGTCATGTCGCAACCTGCAACCGATCCGCTTCACCTGATCGATGTCGATCATGTGAACTTCTACGTCGGCAACGCCAAGCAGGCCGCCTTCTTCTACGCGCACTGCTTCGGATTCCAAATCGAGCAGGTCAGCGATCTGACTACCGGAAGCCGCGATGCGGCGCACTATCTGCTTACACAGGGCAACATTCGTTTCCTGCTCACGAGCGGTCTCACGCCGATGCATCCCTCGAACATGGAAGTCGCGCTGTATGGCGACGGCGTGAAGGACATCGCCTTCACGGTCTTCGATGCGGAAAAAGCCTGGGAGCGCGCGGTCAGCAACGGTGCTGAAAGCGCCTACGAACCCCGTACCTATCGCGATGCCCATGGCACCGTGACAAAGGCCGCGATCAAGACCTTCGGTCGTGTCATCCACACTTTCGTCAGCCGAACCGGCGCATACGAGCTCACGAACGTCAAGCAGGGCGGCGTCTTTATGCCGCAGTTCCGCAAGGTTGAAGGCGGAGCCGCAGCCTGTGCGCCCGCCGCCGGCTGCGGACCGCAGTCCGGTGTCAGTTCCGTGCTCGCGATCAACGAATACAACCGCAAGAATCCCGCGGGCTTGAAGTATGTCGACCACCTCGTCGGCAATGTCGAACTCGGAAAGATGAACCACTGGGTGAAGTTCTATGAGGATGTGCTTGAGTTCAGCATGTTCAAGCACTTCGACGACAAAGACATCTCAACCGACTTCTCCGCGCTGATGTCCAAGGTGATGTCCAGCGGCAACAACCTCATCAAAATCCCGATCAACGAACCCGCTCCGGGCAAGCGCAAGAGCCAAGTGCAGGAGTATCT
Source organism: Phycisphaerales bacterium (assembly GCA_046342165.1). GTDB lineage: Bacteria > Planctomycetota > Phycisphaerae > Phycisphaerales > UBA1924 > JBEIUO01. Next base: position 1,808 of record JBKDPX010000432.1, read on the forward strand.
CGATTGGCACCAAAATACGCCCGGTGTTCAACACCTCGCGCTACGCACCGATGATGAGTTGCACTCCATCGCCGCGCTGCGCGCTCGCGGCGTCGACTTCCTCACGCTCCCCGATGCGTACTACGACGCGGTGTGGGATCGCGTGAACACGACGCTCCGCTCGCACGGCCATGCCGATGTGAAGGAAGCTCACAAGAAGATCCACGATCTCGGTATTCTCGTCGACGCCGATGACGAGGGGTACCTCCTGCAACTCTTCACCAAGCCCCTGCAGGATCGTCCGACGCTCTTCTTCGAGATCATCTGTCGTCGCGGCAGCCAGTCATTCGGAAAGGGTAACTTCAAGGCCCTCTTCGAAGCGCTCGAACTTGAGCAACAGCGCCGCGGCAACCTGTAATCCATCGCTGCGCGATCCGATGGCGGGATAACCTTCCGCCATGATGACCTTCACGTTCTGCGTGCTCGCCGCCGCCATGGCGCTGAGCGTCACATCCTCCGAAGCCCGCGCGAACACCGAAGCGGGCCGAGTGGAATATGTCATCGATCTCATGAACGCGCGGACGCAGACCGTTGACATCACACTCAACATCCGCGGCTGGAAAGGCGACACCATCGATGTACACCTTCCCGTCTGGCGTCCCGGACGATACGAAGTGCTCGATACCGCAGGGACCATCCGCTCAATCCGCGCACGCGGCAAGGGAATGCGCGAACTCAAGATGGAGAAGGTCGCCAAAAGCAGTTGGCGAATCGAAACGGACGGCTCGGATTTCATCAGCGTCACCTACACCGTCTTCGCAAATCAAGTTGACAATCGCACGCGGCATGTGGATGACACTCACGCATTTCTAAGCGGATCTTCCGTTTTTCTTTTCGTGCATGAGTTGCGCAACGCACCGATTGAAATCGCAGTGCGCGCGCCCGAAGGGTGGAAGATCGCCAGCGGACTCGATACCGCTCCGGGAAATCCGAATATTCTCATCGCCCGCGACTACGACGTGCTTGCGGACTCCCCGCTTGAGATCGGCTTGCATGAAACATTTACCTATGAAGTCGACGGGGTTCCCCACGAGCTGGTCTTCTGGGGCAAGAGCCCGACCGATCCGAAGCCTTTTCTCGATGATTTCGCGCGATTCACCAAGACTCAGCGCGATGTTTTCGGCTCATTGCCGTACAACCGCTATGTCTTTATCACCCACATCGGACCGAACATGCGCGGCGGCACGGAGCATCTGAACTCCACCATCATCCAAGCACGCCCCGATATCTTCACCGACCGCAAACGTTACGAGAGCTTTCTTTCACTGGCTTCCCACGAACTCTTTCACACGTGGAACGTGAAACAGATGCGACCCGCGGGGCTCAAGCCTTACGACTACATGCGTGAGAACTACACGAAACTTCTGTGGGTCGCCGAAGGCACCACGAACTACTACGACACGCTCATGATCACCCGCGCAGGAATCATCACGCCTGACGCGTATCTCGGCATGCTCGCCGGGACACTGGCGGGCGAACTTACCCGACCCGGACGCACGGTTCAAAGTCTCGAGGATTCTTCATTCGATGCTTGGATCAAATTCAACAAGCCAACCCCGGATTCCGTCAATTCCACGGTGAACTTTTACACGCGAGGCGAGATCGTCAACTTCACGATCGATGCCGAGATCCGGCGCGTCACCGACAACAAGAAATCACTCGATGATGCGATGCGACTGTTGTACGAGCGTTACCCGTACGACGGCCCCCACTACACCACCGAAGACCTTTTCGCGATCTTCCGTGAGGTCTCCGGTGTCGACTTCACCGAGTTCCACCGCGCTCACGTCGCCGGCACTCAGGATCCGGACATCGATCGTGCGCTCGATACCTACGGACTTCGACTCATCCGAGGCGGCGCGAACTCCGAATCTCACCCCGACGGAACAAAGGGCTACGTTGGCCTGGAAGTCACGGGCGGTGATGATTCGATGGAAGTAAGCGCCGTACTGACGGATGGCGACGCCTATACCGCCGGCGTTCAAGCGGGCGACCGAATCAAATCCGTCAACGGCGAACCAACAGGGCCTGCCGCATTCACGACCGTTCTGAACTCCGCGGAAGAGGGAACATCGCTGGAACTGAAGATCTCCCGCCGCGGCCGCGAACTGAACATCCCGGTGAAAGTCACAAGGCGCCCGGCCGGGGAGTGGACGATCGAACGCGATGAGCGCGCCACCGACAATAAAAAGGCTGCGTACGAGGCTTGGCTTGGCGCGAAATGGCCCGCTCCGAAAGCTGATCCTCAACCTGCGGATTCCGGTGGCACCACGCGTGTACCGCGCTTTTGATTGGCGACCGCGAGCGCCGCTCGCAGGTGCTTGATCAATCGATTCGCAAGTGCGACGCACACCTCCGCCTGAGTCGGAGCCAGGTGGCGTTCGGCATTGATCGATGTCACCGCGCGCCCGACGAGTCCGCACGGGACGATCAGTTTGAAGTGTTCGAGATTCGTTGTCACATTGAGCGCAAGTCCGTGCATTGAAACCCAGCGAGAGACTCGAACACCCATCGCACAGATTTTCGCCGCGGTGCCGCGCCCAACGATACTGCCGGGTACCCATACCCCGGTCGCGCCCGGTTCGCGAGCGGCGTGGATTTCATAATCAGAGCAAGTTTCGATGACAGCCTCTTCCATCAATCGCATGTATTCATGCAATCCGATGTTCAAGAGATTCAAATCGATGATGGGATACAGCACGACTTGGCCCGGACCGTGGTACGTGATGTCTCCGCCTCTGTCTGTTTCGCAAACCTCAACGCCGACTTGCTCGAGCAACTCGCGAGAAGCCAGCAGATGCCCCTCCGCCCCCATGCGCCGACTGACTGTAATCACCGGGTGATGTTCCACGCACAAGATGATTCCCGCGATCGGATTCGAGGATTCCCGCGCGCTCTTGACCTGCTCATGCACGGCCTTTTGAATCTCGTATCCCTGCGCGTAGGAAACTCGTCCGAGTTCTCGGATCTCAAACACAGGCTCTGCAACTAATTCTCCGCCCGAGGCCATATCCGATGGTAGGGAACGAACGGATTTCTTGCGTAGAATCGACCATGGCATACCTCATCCACCCCACGGCTATCGTGGATCCGGAATGTGAAATCGGAGACGGCGTCGAAATCGGCCCCGGTTGTGTTCTCAGAGGACGAATCCGCATCGGTGCGGGTACGAAGCTCATCGCTTCCGTTCAAATGTCGGGCCCGGTAGAGATCGGAGAGAACTGCGCGTTCTATCCCTTCTCTTGCGTGGGTTTCCCCCCCCAGGATTTCAAATTCAAACTGGGCGATGCCACGGCGGGCGTAAGAATCGGCAGTGGAACGATCCTTCGTGAGTCCGCCACCATCCATGCCGCGAGCAAAGCGGAGAATCCGACGATCGTGGGCGACCGTGTCTACATGATGGTCTCCAGCCATGTCGGGCATGATGCGCGGGTCGGCAACAACGTGATTCTCGCAAACTCGGCGCTGTTGGCGGGTCACTCCCAAGTATTCGACAACGCGATCATGAGCGGCAATACCGCCATCCATCAATTCAATCGACTTGGTCGTCTGGGTTTCATCTCCGGTAACACATGCAGCGCGGTCGACGTCCCGCCGTTCTGCGTCATGGCGAGTCGAAACACCCTCAACGGCATCAATGTGGTCGGCATGCGACGCGCGGGCATCCCGAGAGATCAGATCACACTCGTCCGAGAGGCCTATCGCTCCTGCTTCCGTACCAATATGATGCGCAAGCAATTGATCGCCGAACTCGAGCGTCGCGGCGCGGATTGCCCTCCCATCTTGGAAATGGCGGAGTTTTGCGCGACCGCCAAGCGTTCGATCGCCCACGGCGACACGCGACTTCCGGAAGAAGACTCCGTCGAGTGAACTTGCCTTCGGAACCAACTCTCTGCGTCCTGTCCAGTAGTTCGGGCGGCAACTGCTCCGTGTTGACATGGGTCGAAAACACCTACCGAAGATCCATTTTTATTGATTGCGGACTTTCGCCGGGTCGTACCAGAAAACTGCTTCGTCTCATCGGGTTGAAACAACTGATGCCGGACGCCGTGATTCTGACTCACCTCGACGAAGATCACTGGCATCCGAATTGGCCGAACTTCCTGCCGAAGACAACCGCCATTCACATCCATCGCAATCATCGTGCTCGCGCTTCACGCGCAGGCGTTCTCCGCCATCGCACTTTGCTCTTCGAAGATGTGTTCGAACCGCTCGCAGGACTTTCCGCTGAATCGCTGCTCGTTCCGCATGACGATCTCGGCAGCGCGGCGTTTCGTTTCACG
>JBKDPX010000433.1:0-3883 GCA_046342165.1 Phycisphaerales bacterium
GCGTTCACGCTCATCGATGTCCTCGTCACTTCTGCGGTCATCGCGATTCTTATCGGCATCCTTCTCCCGAGCCTCTCCGGCGCTCAGGAGAATGCGCGTCGGTTGGTCTGTCGATCAAATGTGCGACAGATCGGTTTGGGAATGGTGATGTACGCCGACGATCACAATGGACGACTTCCCGCCAGTCAGTTCATCACGGATAACCGAACGTCGCGCGGACCCATCGTCTCTCAACCACAAAACCTTTTAACGCTTCGAATCGCGGAATCTTCGCGTGAGAACGCCTTGATGCCATCGGCGGGCGGTCTGGACGGCATCGGGTTGCTGTACGACACCTACCTGTCCTCACCCAAGATCTACTTCTGCCCGTCACATCGTGGCATGTACAACTACTCCGCGATGGCGGAAGCTTGGAATGATCCATCGCTTGAAGTGATCGGGAATTATCACTATCGAGGTCTGGGACCTGCCGGTCGCCCGGCCGGCCGCGATTCGGAGCAGCGCTACACCTCTTACCTGTACGACATCGATCCGGCGCGCTCTTCGTTGCTCGCCGACGGCATGCGTGAAGTGACTGACTACAACCATCGCGACGGACTCAACTACTTCCGAGCGGATCTCACCGCCCAGTGGTTCAGCGATCACGAGAATCAGATGATCGATTGTTTGGCCCCGGATAAAGAAAGCGCAACGGATTCCTCCCGCACCACCAGGGCCTGGGAATTGATCGACGCTGCAGCCGAACCCAAGTGAATCGAATCAAGTAGCTGGTGTTGTGATCGGACCTTCGTCGCCGATACAACACTGTCGATTGGTCTGCTTCAATTCCCTCAGGAGTCAGGTTCATGCGTTCGGTTTCAGCACTCGTCGCGCTTTGCGCTCTGTGTTCCGTATCGTCGGCTCAACTCACCCCCGATCGAATCTACTACGGTGTCGATCGTGCGATGCCCATGATGGTCAGCGTTCCATCGGGTACGGTCGGTGATGCACGCATCGACATCTTCCCGGCCGGCGTGAAGGAACCTGCCATGACGGCGCCGGTTACCGCAGGCGGCGTGAACCTCGCCGCTCTCTTTCCTGATATCTGGCAGAAGAAGTCCGCCGTACTGATGTACGCGCAGCTTGTCGTCGGCGACAAGAAGATCGGCGCGCCGGTTGTGTTGCAGCCGCTCACGGATGCGATGCCCGCACAGCTCGACCAAACCGGACGACCTCGTTTCGCACCAAAGCGAGGCGCGGTCTCGGGTCTGCGAGCATACGTCGAGAAGTACGCCGTGATGGAAACCTCCTTGGGCAACATCACGTTTCGATACCGTCCTGATCAGGCGCCCAACACATGCTGGAACTCCATGCAACTGATCTCCGGCGGTTTCTACACCGACATGATTTTTCATCGCATCATCGGCGCCCAGGGTGGTCGCGAAGGCTTCATGGCGCAGGGCGGAGATCCCACGGGCACCGGTGCCGGCGGCCCGGGTTATTGCATCGACCTGGAGGACAGCAAACTGCCTCACGACTTCGGCGTCTTGTCGATGGCTCGCTCGGGTGATCCCAATTCCAACGGCTCTCAATTCTTCATTTGCTTCAGCCGCAGCGGCACGTCCTTTCTGGACGGTTCGTACTGCGCTTTCGCGCAGGCGGTGAGCGGCGCTGAAACCATCAAGGCTCTGGAGAATGTCGAAACCGTCCAGTCTCCGGGCGGGGAAAGCAGCAAGCCTGTCAACCCGCCGAAGCTGATTTCCGCCAAGCTGATTGACGCCGCGCCTTACGGAGAAGGTCCTGCTCCCGTATCGCCTCCGGCGAGTCCGGCTTCGCCGCGATGAATGGACATGCGAAAAAGCGCGACCCGTTCGGGTCGCGCTTGTCATTTTGAACAAATCACATCATTCGCTCAGAATCGGAACTTCAACTCAGCCGCCAGAAAAGGAGTGGCGTCCACATCGGCGTCGTTGAGCTCCACGCCTTCGGAGTCGCTGAGTTCGATCTCCCGACCGACAAGCACGCCCGCTCGGATTCCGATCTCGATTTCCTTCGCAGGTTTCCACTCCGCGCCGAAGGAGATCGGAAATGCGCGATCCGTTCCCACGCCGTGCGGTGTTGCGCCGTCCTCGTTCAAGCGAAACTCATTGAAGCGGAATCCTCCGGCCGCGAAAAGTGTGACGGTCTCGGTCAGGTCGTGAGAGAGCTTGATGCCGCCGCCGCGGCCGCGGCTGTCGGAGCCAAGATTCCACTTCTCATGGAATTTCCAGTTGAAATTGATGACGGGCAGAAACGACGATTCATCCTCGAGACGCGTCGCGTATCCGGCGCCGAACGCGATATAGAAGTCCCGGCTTGGCGCATATGTCCCTCCGACATAGCCTCCGTAATTCATCGACTCGCCGAAGTCCGCGTTCTCTTCACCGCTTGCACTGCCGAATCCGCCGACGAACCATCCCCAGCGTTCGGATGTCTCTCGCGTATAGCGCGTGTTGAATGATGCCGTGCGAATCTCGTTCCAAGGATCCGAAGCGCCGAAACCGGCGCTTCCGCCGAAGTCATAGAACATCCAGTCCATGCCTGCGCCGAGCGTGAACGTGCCGCGCCGGCCTGCGGGGAAGTCGATGCTCAATGATCCGCCCGCTCCTGAAGTGCGGACGTCTCCCGCTCCGTCGTCGAGGTCGGCGCGCGAAGTGGTGAATGCATCGAAATTCACTCGCGCCTCAGGCTTGCGGTCCTCATTTTCGGATGGCGCTTGCGCCATGCAAGTACCGGAGAAGGCCAGCAGGCAAGCGATCGTCAATCTGTTGATCATGTCAATTCCGAATAGTGGGGGACTTCATTTCGAATCGGTACGTTCCGGCTCGAGCGTTCCTTCGCTTCCGGCGACGACCACGCACGCCACGGCGTCGCCCGACACGTTCACGATGGTACGTGCCATATCGAGCACGCGATCAACGGCGAGAATGATCGCGATGCCCTCGGTCGGCACACCGACGGACTCAAGGACGATCGCCATCATCGCGACGCTCGCACCGGGCAGCCCCGGCATTCCCACGGAAATCACCGCCGCCATGACGCCGACGGTGATGTGTTGTGACAGCGTGAGATCGATGCCATAGAGCTGTGCCAGAAACAGCACGCTGATCACCTGATACAGGCTCGTGCCGTCCATGTTCAGCGTCGTCCCCATCGGACATACGAAGTTTGCGATCGATTCCGGTACTCCCAACCGATCACGAGCGCATTGAATCGTCACGGGAAGGGTCGCGCTCGAACTGCTGCTTGAAAATGCGAGCGCCTGTGCCGGAGCGAGACCTTTGAAGAATCGTCGATACCCGACCTTGTTCCCCCGAGGTGTCGTGAGCAACAGGAGCAGCGGATACTCGATCAGCAGCACGATTCCAAGGCCGCCGATGACGCACAAGCAGTAGACCAGTACGCTCTTGAGCGCGCCCAAACCGACTGCGGAAACAAACTGCGTGATCAGACAGAACACGGCGAAAGGCGCAAGCTTCATGATGAGCCGCACAAGCGCCATCACCGCCTCGGATATCGCTTCGGCGAACTTCACGAACGTCTCGCTCTTGTCGCGCGGAATCATCGTCATTCCGATGCCGAGCAGAAACGCCGTTGCAACAACTTGCAAGATCTGTGCATTCGCCATCGCCGCGAACGGATTCGTCGGAATCACGCTGAGCAGATACGACCACACGCCTTGATCCTTGAGGGTGTTTGCGGTTTGCAATCTCGCCGCGGCATCCGATGTGTACTGCGCGACGATCGCCGCGCGATCGGCTTCGCTGACATATGTGCCCGGCGCCACAAACTTACCGATCGCCAATGCGATGGCTGTCGCGATGATGAGCGTGACGGCGAAACAGAGCAGGGTCTTGATTCCGAT
>JBKDPX010000434.1:0-3750 GCA_046342165.1 Phycisphaerales bacterium
GTCAACGAGCGAACCGTTCACCGCGATCTCGATTTCGCGCGTCGATGGATCGCCGCCCGACTCGCTTCCCGCGAGTCGCATTCACAATGATCCAACTCCGGAGCAAGCCATGATTCAGGCGGCCGAGTTCGACATTCTGGAATCCGAGTACGAGCGCATCCGTGAACTCTCCGCCGATGCACGCCCCGCCGCGCTTGCGGCGCTTCAAGTCGCGCATGCACACATCGCCGCACAGATCCGCAAACTGCTCGACGCCGACATCCGAACGATCGATGATACCTTGCGCAAAGCGTCTGACGATCGAGAGCACATCGATCAACGCATCAATGACTACGAGATTCTCGGCGTCATCGGCGAGGGTGGCTTCGGCGTCGTCTATCTCGCCGCGCAACCCGAACCGCTTCGTCGACTCGTCGCCGTGAAAGTGATCAAGCCGGGCATGGATTCGGCACAGGTCGTCGCGCGCTTTCGCGAAGAACAGCGCGCGCTCGCCTTGCTCGATCACCCCGCGATCGTTTCCGCCATCGATGCCGGAACAACCGCTGATTCCAAACCGTTCATTGTCATGCCGCTCGTCGCAGGACTTGGCGTCACGGAGTTCTGCCGTGATCAGCGTCTGGACATTCGTGATCGAATCCGAATCTTCGTCGACCTCTGTCGAGGCGTGCAGCACGCGCACTCCCGCGGCGTGATTCATCGCGACCTCAAGCCATCCAACATGCTCGTCGCGCGCCAGGAATCCGGCTTCGCGGTGAAAATCATCGACTTCGGTCTTTCCAGAGCGCTCGAACCGCGTGTCGATGCCCGCGGACTCACGGTGGAAGGCCAATTGCTCGGTACCCCCGAATATCTCAGTCCGGAACAAGCCGCAGGCGGAGTCGTAGATACCTGTAGTGATGTCTATTCGTTGGGTGTCGTTCTCTTTGAACTGCTCGCGGATCGGACGCCGATCGATTCGGGTCGATTCAACGGACTCGCACCGCTCCAAGTCGCCGCGCTGATCGCAGGACATCGGCCATCCCCGCCCTCGCAACTCGCAGCAGGTCCTGTCGCACGAGAGTTGGATTGGATCACGCTTCGCTGCCTTGAATCGGATCCGTCAAGGCGATATCAGTCCGCCGCGGCGCTTGCGGACGATCTGGAGAACTATCTCAGCCGCCGTCGTGTGATGGCAGGACCGCCGGCGCGCACATATCGGTTCTGGCGATGGTTGGTTCACAATAGATTCTCCGCATTGGCGGTCTCGTGCGCGATTCTGGTCGGTTCCGGTGTGTCCGTGCGATACGCATCTCGCGAGATTCAACAGTCGATCGATGCGAGTGCGGCTTTGGACATCATGAAGGGAACGTTCGAGGGCATTGATCCGATCATCGCGCAAGGACGAGACCGCGAACTGATGATCATGCAGCTTGATGCCGCGCGGAAGGCGATTGATGAGCGCGATGTCAGTCCGCGGGTTCGGCGCGAGATGCTCGTGACGATCGGAACGGCGCTGTCAAGATTGGGCATGAAAGTGGAAGCGCGACCATTGCTCGAGGAGGCGGTGAAGTCGTACGAAGGACAAGACGATTCACAACACAGGCAACGACTCACCGCTCAATCGGAATTGCTCGAAGTCCTCGCGTCGCTCCGTGTTGATGCTGAATCGACATTTCAACGCGCCGTTGAATGCCAACGTCAATTGAACGCGGAATTCGGCGAGCATTCCGCCGAAGCGATCCGATTTCTCGGCGTCGTCACGACAGCGGAAGAACATTATTGGAACGTGGATGGACTGGCGCTTGAATCCAAGTTCCATACCAGGCAATCACACGAGCACGGACTTGAGCGTCTGAATCGCGCTGTGGAGTTGGTCGGATGGCGACGTCCGGAAGTGCTGGTGTTGGCGATTGATCTTGCGAGAACATTGCACGGAAGTCAAACGCATCGTGCGCAAGGTGAAGCGATTCTCATGCAAGCGCGTGCCGTTGCTCTCGAAATCGAAAAGGGTCCCGGCCCGATTTATCTTTACGGATTGCCGACAAAGCTTTTGTACGACAACCACTATGCGCGATTCAAGGAAGCGGTTGAGACGGGCGAGGCCGAACTTCCTGATGTTATTCGAGTCCTCGGTGACCGGCATTTGACAACGTTTCGGACGATGGACAATCTCGCATCAGCCCTGAATCTTGTGGGCAGATGCAAAGAAGCGTGCGAGATGCAAGATCGATTGATCGAACTTTCGCGTCGGGCCCTCGGTCCTGAGCACCAATACACGCAGTGGTTTATCGGCCAACGCGCGCGATTTTACGCCCAGCAGGGATTCCCGGATGAGGCCGTCGCATTGATCTACGGCGTTTATATCGCCAGAGCCGCCAACGCGCGTGATTCCGCCGGATACGCATGGGCGATGCAATTCGCGTATGGAACGGAAACCGTTTTGGAGGAGTTGAATCCGAACGTCGCGGAATTCGATCATTGGAGGAAGCTCTTCAGCGAGCGATATCCGCGGGATTTGCCGCCGGTGGACTACTTCAAAGGCCCGCCGTTGCCTTGAGTAGCCGCGATGGTGGAGTCGTGTTGCAAAGACGGAACCCCCGCGGGCGTGGACGCCCGCGGCACCCTTTGGCGTGGACGCCAAAGCCACGGCATGAAAAAGCCGCGGGGTTTTCCCGCGGCTTGGTGAATCATTGAGTTTTCGAACAAGAGCGGGCGTGGACGCCCGCTCGACTCTTCGGCCGGGAGGCCGAAGCTACCGGCGCGGTTGGCTGATTAGCTCAGGCCGCCCTTGAACTGGAAGTTCTTGTGTTTCTCGCGCATGCGGCGCAGTGCCGGCGTTTCCTTTTGGATCTCTTCCACCGAGCGACCCGGACGATCCTTCTTGTCGCCCGCCTTGCCCGTGAACTCCGGCGCAGGCTTCAGCGCCTTCATCGACAGCGACACGCGGCGCGTGCCCGGATCGATCTTCAGCACCTTCACTTGCACCACTTCGTTCGGCTTCACCACATCTTCCACGCGGTTCACGCGCTTGTGGTCGAGTTCCGAAATGTGAATCAAGCCCTCGACGCCCGGCGACAATTCCGCAAACGCGCCGAACTCCGCGATCTTCGTCACCTTCGCCGTCAGCTCCGCGCCTTCGGTGATCGATGCCGCGGCGGTCACGAACGGATCGCCCGCGATCTGCTTCATGCCGAGGCTGATGCGGTTATTCTCCCAATCGAGCTTCAGGATCTTGCAGTTGACGCGCTGGCCTTCCGACACGAACTTCTGCACGGCCTTCTCGCCGAAGCCCACGCGGTCGTAGGTCAGATCCGCCAAGTGCACCAGACCGTCCACGCCGCCGATATCGACGAACGCGCCGAAGGGCATGATCTTGCGGACCGTGCCTTCAACCGTCTGACCTTCCGCGAGCGAGTCGCGCAGTTTCTTCGCGTTCTCCTTGCGCTCGACATCCAACACTTCGCGGCGCGAGAGCACGATGTTGCCGCGACCGGAACGATCGACGCGCACAACCGCGCATTTCATCTTTTCACCGACGAACACGGACGGATCAGTGACGCGCTCGCCGCCGATCTGTCCCATCGGCATGAACGCGCGATGGTCGGCGACTTCGAGTTCGAGTCCGCCCTTGTTGTGTCCGACGACGCGGGCTTCGATCACCTGACCCGGCTCGAGCATTTCCCACTGCGCCTTCTGAACGGCGCCCGGACGCGAGCAGATGAAGAGACCTTCGCTGGCTTCATACTTGTCAACGACGACTTCGAAGTCCGA
>JBKDPX010000435.1:0-2863 GCA_046342165.1 Phycisphaerales bacterium
GAATTCCTGCATGATCCGGCGCACATCGGCGCGCTTGAGCCCGGTGCGGTCGCTGATTCTCTCGACAAGCTGCTTCTTTGTGATCGTCGCCATGAGTCTGATCCTCTGGACTCGCGAACCCCGGGGCGCACGACACTCGAAATCGGAACCCGATTTCGGCATCGCGAATCACACCTCATTCGCAAATCGATCCACCACTTTCGTACCCACCACGCAACACCAACAGACGCACATACGACCCGGCAATTCGAACGCGAATCTCAACATCGCATCCGAAGCTGCCGCGGGAGGTGAGTATCGCTCTGAAGTTTGCCCTCGTCAATAGCCGTGCAGCGTTTGGACGGAAAATCGCAACAAATACTCCTGCAAGAGTTTCCGTCGATCCGGACTTGACTTTTCAACCTGTGGTTCGCTACGTGGGACGATTCAAAACTCGAGTACGGCGCCGATGTAAAGTCCCGCGACGGATCCTGTCCAATCGAACGGGTCGTTCGCATCATCGTTTTCGAGGTCGAAACCGGTGAGGCGATATCCGACTTGGAAGCCAAGATGCTCGTTGAATCGGTATGCGCCGCCGACAATGACGTCGACACTCATCGTGCTCGTGTCGCCCGCGGGCATGGCTCCGAGGACAACTTGAAGATCCGCGTCAAAGCGCTCATAAAACTCAAGGCCGATCTTGGCACCCGCGTACGGCTCGTAAAACAACTGATCAGCGGCGGCACGTGAGCCGGCATCAAGATTCGTGACATTCCACTCCATGCTGTACACCCGCACGCCACCGACGAGCTCCAGCTTGGAGTGCAGTTTGTGTCCGGCCTCAATCGGTTCGAGCGCGGCGTTCTTCAGGAGGTAGCCGACCTCGCCCTCGAACTGTGCGTAATCGAAGTCCACACGAATCGAGTCGCCGCTGAAGTAGCTGAAGTCGCCCACATTGCCGTTGGACGCGGATTCAAAGTCCTCTTCTCCCGACATCGACACCCCGCGGAGCGTCAAACGCCAGTCCCCGCGGGACAGATGAACCTCCGCGAAGGGCGATGCCTCAGGCGTGTCAATCTTCAGGTCGGTCAGTTCGAATTTGTCCTCGGAGTTCGCAGGTATCGTGGAAGCCGGGGCGAACGTTGGAAGCCTCAGGCTGCCGCCGGGCCCCAAAAACCAAACGGCGGGTTCGGCGCGAAGCTTCCAACCGTTGGTTGTCCCCGTGGCGGATGATTCTTCGGCGGCATCCTGAGCAGCGGCGATTGGGGGTGTCACGATGAGCAACCCAAGGACGGCGCGCAAGACCAAGCTAGACTGAATCTGCATGCTCCAACAATACGCCCTCGGTGGAGACTGCGGGATCGTTGAATTCAAATGAAGGAGTCAGGCGATGCGAAAGCGCTCGTCATTCACAGTTGGGTGTATCGCCGCGGTCTTGGCCGTTCCATGCGTTCCCGTCTGGGCGCAAGATCTCGCCGTCAATGAGCAGGCGAATCAGTGGTACCAAGCGCGCTCGGAACTGAACTCGATCTCGTTTGACATCGAAAGTGAGGAAGTCGGAGATGGCGCCGCTACGACGAAGTTTCGCGGCAGTTGCACCATGATGAGGGCTGAGGCGGGAGGTTGGAGATTCCATCTCGCCGGAGAACTGGTTACCCCCGAAGACACGCGTCGAGTACTGATCGCATATGACGGCGTCGGTGCGAGATCGGTGCGTGACTCGGACAAGACGGTGATCGAGCGAACGCTTTCGAATATGGATGAGTTGAAGTCGTTCCTGAGCGGACAGGGGGTCGCGCAGGCGATGGTTTGGGAACGCATTGAAGATACGCGGGAAGTTGGCGTCTCGGTGGATCCTGTCGCATCCACGATCGAGGGCGAGGCATGCGATGTGATGCGATTCCCGGCCACGCCGAACGAGGCGGCTGATGCGATCGTGAAATCGGCAGGAACCGTGATGCACATCGCGCGTGAGGATCGACTTCCGCGACTGATCGAGCGCTCGCGGACGCAGACAAGTTCGACCGGCGAGGTGACGCTGCGTCGCGTGCTCAAGCTGACACGCGTGAAGCGGGGTGAAGCCGCGGAGGGTCGTCCGTTCGTGATCGATGCGCCCGATGGATATCGCGTGCGTGCGGACAAGCCGGCGCGAAAGATCACGCCGCAGCGCACGGAGCGACCGGAGCGGACGAAAGACGAGTTGATCGCCACGGGTGACGCGGCGCCGGAGTGGACGTTGAAGGATGCGGCGGGTGTTGAAGTGAGTCTCAGCGGACTCAAGGGTCAGGTGGTGGTGCTGGACTTTTGGGCGACGTGGTGCGGCCCGTGCAAGATCGCGATGCCTCATGTGCAGAAGTTGCACGAGGATTACGCGGACAAGGGAGTCAAGGTCTTCGGCGTCAACTGCTGGGAGCGAGCGGACGCAAGGGCGTACATGACGAAATCAAAGTACACCTACGGGCTCTTGCTCGACGGCGACAAGGTCGCCGACATGTACCACGTGTCAGGTATTCCGACTTTTTACGTGATCGATCAGGAAGGCAAAGTGGCGTTCGCGGCGACAGGGATGCCCAAAGAGGCTGCACTGCGCGAGACGATCGATGCGTTGCTCGCGAAGTGAATCATCCTGCGAGAACTGCGCGCTCGATCGCCGCGGGATTCTCGTAGGCGAGTCCGAAGATCGTCGAGTTAAAATCCGCAAGCGAAACCGATTCCTGCTTGATGAAGCCCGACGCCGGAAGTTTGGCGAGGCGATGCATGTCGACCATCGCACAGACTCCGGCGGCGGTCGTGAGTTCGATCGCGGGCCAGAGCCGTCCGAAGATGGGAGTCGCCGGAACACTGCGCTTGAAGTTGATTTGTCGACGCACGCCCTGATGATCGA
>JBKDPX010000436.1:0-780 GCA_046342165.1 Phycisphaerales bacterium
CGACTTCATATCAACGAGTGCGGGGAACGCGCGAACGGTCATGCCGAACCTGCGAACATCCACCGATTCCGGCAACTCTCCAAAGCTCCAACGCTTGAGGTTGTCTCGCGTCAGATTGTCCGCGGTGAGTTTCGAGAAGCCCTCCCGGATTCGCGGCGCGAGTTTCGTTCGGATCACGCCGAGATTACGACCCGATGCGAGAATGTCGCCCTTCGCATCGACGACTTCGTAATTCATATGCGAATGCGGCGGCAGTTCGATCGATCGAATCTCGTCAGGCAACACATCGACACCGATCTTGAGTCGGATGATCGTCGCGATTCGTTCACACAGACCGCCTTCGGGTTTCCCAAGTTGGTCCAACAACTCAGGAACGAACGCGGAGGGATGAGGCAATGCGCGGCGCAGATGTTTCGGAAGTGATTTCACGATCACTTGGATCTTGTCTTCCAACATCCCGGGAACGAGCCATTCGAACCTGCGCTCATCGAGCATCGACAACGCTTCAAGAGGCACGCGAAGCGTGACGCCGTCATCGACCGCGCCCGGTTCAAGGCGATACCGAAGCGGAAGCCGCGCGCCGCCGATCACCATGTGATCAGGGAACTCCTCATCACGAACAGGCTCATTCGTGCGCAAGAGCAAATCTTCCCGGCGCATGAAGAGAATCTCAGGATCCGCCTTCTCGACAAGCGCGCGCCACTTTTCGAAGCCCGATGTCGTGTAAACATCCTGCGGAATCCGCGCGGCGTAGAAGTCATATTGCGTTTGATGATCCGC
>JBKDPX010000437.1:0-1462 GCA_046342165.1 Phycisphaerales bacterium
CGGTATGAACGGCACAGCGAATCGATCCGCTAACGCGCCGGTTCCCAAGGCCGTTGAGACAATGAATGCGAGCACGATCGAATGCGTGACCAACATCGGGATGTCGCGCTTTCGTATCGCGATGACGACGCCGGCCAGAAACAACAACGCCACCACGGGCCTGACCGCTCGAAATGCGTAGAACATTTCGTTGAAGAAGTTGCCGAATACGGAATCTTCCAGCCAACGATGACTCCGCCGCCATTGCACCATCAGTGACTCAAGTCGTGCTTTGAAAGGTGCCGCTTGCGGAGTTTCAAGCGCGCGGCGAGCCTCATCAGCGAAGTTGTCGGGCCACGATACGCGCCGCCCGCGAAGGACCGTCGAGTAATACTCATCCGAAGCCGATTGTGACCTGAAACTGCCCGCCTGGATATTCCACAAACCGATCTGATTCACAAACGAGAGCACGGCCGATTGCGAGAACGACGCTCTCTCCATATCACGCATATCCCGGACAATACTCCCGATGTTCTTCGCGATCTCCCCCGGAGATTGATCCGTGATCCCTGCGCGAGATCGGTAACCGTTCAGTGCCCGTGTCGAGAACTCATAGTCACTGATCGGCTGACGCAGTGAATTCGAAACGAGCGAATTCCATTCTTGGAACCCGAACACTCGAATGTCATTGCCCGTGTAGTTGCGGTTCTGCCAAGACGATAAAAGTTGATTCCATGCCAACTTCGGCGCGACCGTACTCCACTGACCGTATTTTCGGTGAATCAGGGATGCGCGCGGATATACGAGCAAAACGGATGTCGCCATGATCAGCGCCGCGAACACGATTCGAGTTCGCAGCGCGTCCCGGAGGCAAAGCGCGGCGGCGACGGGAATCACAAAGATCAACAGCGCGAAGTTTTCACGAATGTAAGCACCGCATGCACAGATCACTCCGAGTGCGATCGCCAAGAAGACAATCCATTTCTTCCCACGACTCGACAGCGACGGAACCGCGAGCAATCCGGCGATCAAGAGCATCATGATGAATGCCGCAGGCAACTCTCGAAGCAGCCATGTCTGATACGTGATCAAGGAGGGATGCAACCCCACGAGCAGCGCCGCGGACAACGCCCACCAGCGGCCCGCACGTGATCGAACCACCAGATAACTCAGCGCTCCGGTCAAGATGGCGATCGCCGCGTTGAGCCAGCCGAACGCGGCGAGTGCATCGTTCGAGATCGACATCAATCCAGCGATCATGAAACTCAATCCGGGCACCTTGTAATCGGCCAGTCTTGTGAAATCAAAACCGTTCGCCAACCCGTCCGCACCATTGAGGTAGTCAATGCCGTCACCGCTCACTAGAACAGGGATTCTCGATGCGATCAACCCATGCGCAATCAACAACATCGCGGCGACCATGCACTCCGGGAAGTGGGAGTTGACCAGCCGATCCGGGCGTAATGACCGTACAAAATTGAAC
>JBKDPX010000438.1:0-3102 GCA_046342165.1 Phycisphaerales bacterium
CGGAAGAGATCTCGAGCGCCGTTGAAGTGCTTGCGATCGGTCCCGGCGCGATTCGCTTCTCCGTGGCCGATCGCGACGGTGATGTTCGACCCGAAGTGATCGAGTACTTCTGGTCGGGTCGTCGAGGCGGTCCGTTGACTCGGCGTGTGAACGAGGCTCCGTTCGAGCATGTCATCGATCAAGTCTCGTTCTTTGCCGCCAGCGCGGTTGCCGCTCGGCGATCAGAAGCCGATGGATCCGCTTTCGAAGTTGATACCGAGCGGTTGCTGGCACGAAATCGCAAACCCGATGCGACTGAAGTGACTATCGATCGCGGCAGTCACATTGAATATCGCATTCAACCGACCTTTGGCGAAGATGTCACCGCCTGGCGTCCGACTTCGTTGAAGCTGAAACTCGCAGCCGAAGGTGAACCCAACGGGCGCTTCAATGTGTCGGTGTACCGCGGAAATCCGGGCAGTCGAAGTGGCGAGCGACTTGTGTCCGTTTCCATCGCCGAGCGCTCGTTGAATGAAACCGCATCGGATGTCGTGATTCCATTACACGGGATCGCGGCGCTGGATCCGTCGCAAGTGATCGTGATCTCCATCGAAGATGCGGATCAAAGCCAATCCGTTCGAGTCGCGTTGCACCGTCAAGGGATCGCCGATCGAAACGGTCTGCTTCGGCTGCGCAATGTTGATGAAGTCAATGAGCGCGAGTACCCCTCGGGAGCCCTCGTCTATGAACTGACCGGTGTCGTGACGGTGGATCGCGCAGGCGAACGGGCGATCTTGCGCGGGCGGTCGGTTGAAATCACGCTCGCGACCGATGAGATGTCGCGCACGACAACGATTCCGCTTTTCGCACACCCCCTGGTTCCGGAGGGAGAGTTCGTGCGTGAAGATGATCGGCCTGTTCAAGACGGGCGATTCGCCACGGAGGAGGGTGAATGAGAACCTCGCATCGTGGGATGTCGTTGATTGAAGCGCTGATCTCGCTGCTCATCGTCGGAATCATGGCGGCGGGCGGACTTGCCGCAGCCGGACATGCCGCACGAATGAAAACCGTCGGAACGGATCGCGTGATCGGTGATCGACTTGCGACAGTCATGCTTGATGAGGTGTTATCCAAGCAACTGATTCGTCGTTCGATGTCACCTGTCAACGGTCGTGAACGATCGACATTCACCTGCATCGATGATTATCTCGGTTATCGACAAAGCCCGCCGCGCGACTCCGCCGGTGTGCTCATGGAAGCCGAC
This sequence comes from Phycisphaerales bacterium, assembly GCA_046342165.1. Taxonomy (GTDB): domain Bacteria; phylum Planctomycetota; class Phycisphaerae; order Phycisphaerales; family UBA1924; genus JBEIUO01. Next base: position 1,244 of record JBKDPX010000438.1, read on the forward strand.
GACTGGGAGTGGAGCGTCGACATCGATCGCTGTGATGCATCAGGACAATCACAGACAGACGGATCCATGCGGAGAGTGACCGTTCGTGTCAGTCGAGATGGTGCCACGAAGGCCACGGTGTCGACGGTCGTTGGCGGCGCATTCGCGGAGGTGTCGCCATGAAGCGATCGCGCCGCGGCTCAGCGTACTTGTTGGTCTTAGGTGCATCGATGCTGATCGTGACGGTCGGCGTCTCGGCGGTGATGATTTCCAAACAGCGGACTTCCGGTGCGATCGCGCGTTCTGAAGCGATGCGGGCGAGAGCGGGAGCGATCACCGGCATTTCAATGGCGCTCGAGGCGGCCGATCGGCAGTCTTCGTGGCGGGAGACGCACGCGGAGTCATCCGTCTGTTTCGTATCGCAATCAGATGGCGTGAACATTCGAGTGTCCGCGACCGATCCTGCTGATGGAATACTCGACGATGATTGGACGCAACCCGTACGACTTCGATCAACATCGACAGTCGGCGTAGGAGCGCGCACATACGAGGCGTCGTTTGCGCCCGTGATTCGTGGAGTGGACGCGCTTGATCATGTGCTGTGTGCCGGTGGAGACATCATCGTGTCTTCATCGCAACTTGATGCCATCGGCTCCGTCGCCGCGGGCGGCGCGATTCGCGTGCGAAGCGAGGATGCAAGTGCGACGCGCTGGATCAGTCGGGACGGAGTGCGAGGACTCGATTCGCGTGAGAACGCGTCACAGAGCAGTGTCGCACCGCAAGTTCCGCTCTCCGAGGCGATCGATGTGCTTCGTGAACAAGGTGTGGAAATCGCAACAACCGAACTCGAATCAATCGTGCTTTCCGAGAACGTCAATCCGTGGGGTCGAACCTCTCGCTCGGGCGTTTACATCGTTGATTGTCGCGGGGGCGGCGCACGGATCGCAAACGCGCGAATCCGCGGGACGCTTGTGTTTATCAACGCCAATCGCGGCGTGCGCATTGAAGATAGCGTCTTCATCGAAAATTCCCATCAAGGTCTGCCGGCACTCATTGTCGACGGCCCGTGTGTGTTTCGGTTGTCCGAAGCGGATCTCAGCGAATCATCGTTGAACATGAACTTCAATCCGCAGGGTGCTCCGTTCGATGGCGATACGGACAACGATCGCCGCGACTCCTACGGGTCGATGATCATCGGTACGACTTGGATTCGCGGCGATGTGATGATCCAAGGAGAGGGATTCGCGCTTGAGGGATCACTGATCGCCGATGGTGACGTCACGATCGAAGCTTCGACAACGCTGCGTCATGTGGGAATGAAAACGACGCTCCGTGGCTTTGCGATTCGAGAAGGTTGGCGCAGGATTGACGGTTCGTTCGCGCGCGTTACGGAGTGACCGTCGATGAGACGAGTTCGCCGGAAGAGTTCGCCCGAATCAGAGCGTCATACCCTGAAAACTCCATGCGAACAAACTCGGAGACCATCTCCGGATCCAACTGCGTGCCCGCTGATCGTGACAACTCCCGCAACACATGCTCACGCGGCATTGCGGCACGATAGGCGCGCGTCGAACTCATGGCGTCAAAGGTATCGGCGATCGCGATGATTCTTGCGAATACCGGAATGTCTTTCCCGGCCAGACCGTGCGGATAGCCGCGGCCGTCGAAGCGCTCATGGTGATGCAAAACAGCAGGGAGAACGGGCGCAAGCGGGGGAATGCCGCCGAGAATGCGGTGGCCGATCTCCGGATGCTGACGAATCAGATTGAACTCTTCGTCAGTGAGCCGCCCGTTCTTCGTTAGCACGGCTTCCGGCACGCCGATCTTGCCCACATCATGCACGATGCCCGCGAGTTTGACCAATTCGATATCTTCTTCGG
>JBKDPX010000439.1:0-2061 GCA_046342165.1 Phycisphaerales bacterium
GTGCAGTTGCAACGCGACATCGGCATCCTCCGCGGCGTATTGCGTCGCATGATCCAGCGGGACGGTGTCGAACGTCTTTTGTTCCTTACCCGATCCGATCAATTCGGTGAGCGAAATGTTGGTGCGGTTCAGCAACGCAAGAGCCAGCGCGTCAAGTGAGTGGCTGGAACGCGATGCATCGACCAGATAACTGCCGATCATCGAGTCCAAACCGCCTTGAGCGGTCAAGCCGCGCAGTTCGAGCCCGTGCGATCTCAGGATCAGCATGTCGTACTTCAGATTGTGGCCGCACTTGGCTTTCGTTGAGTCCTCCAGCACGGAGCGCAGGGCTTCGATGACTTCCGTCGTCGTGAGGTGGGTCTGCGGTTCGGGACTCAGCACGGGGATGTACCAACCGCTCCCGATGCGGGTGCTGATTGAGATTCCACACAGTCGTGCGGTCAAAGGCGAAAGCCCGGTCGTCTCGGTGTCAATGGCGATGACGCCCGCCCCACGCGTCGCCTTCAGCACATCTTCGAGTTGCTGCTTCGTCTTGACGCAACAATACTCTCCGCTCTCGGCGGTTCGCACGGCCTTGGGCTCGAGCGCATCGAACAATCCGCCGCCGAAGAGTGATTCATTCGCAGGAGATTTGGACTTGGTCGCCGGGATCGCAGTCTTCGAGGGCGATTGGGCCTTCGATCCCTCAGGCGCAAGGCCCGCCAAAGCTCGCACTTCGTCCTGATAGCGATTGAAGCCGACTTCCTTCAAGATCGGGACAAGTTCGAGCAGTTTGAACTTGCGCACATCCGCTGATGCGAGATCGAACTCGAAAGGCACATCTTTGCGAAGCGTGACGAGTTCGCGAGAAAGCGCCAGGTGCGGAATCGCCTCGCGGAGCTTTTCGCCGCGCTTGCCTTTGATCTCATTCGCATGCGCGAGCAAGTTATCAAGCGACTTCCACTCCCGGATCATCGCCGCGGCGGTTTTCTCGCCGACGCCGTCGACCCCTGGCACATTATCAGCGGCATCACCCATCAACGTCAGCATGTCGACGACACGATCCGGCGAAAGTCCCGTCTCTTCATGGAGCGACTTGACCGTGAACGCCGTATCCGTGTGCACATCAAACAACTCGACGATGTGATCATCACCGGATGACTCAAGCAGTTGTTTTAAATCCTTATCTTTTGAGATCATGCGGATCCTGAGATCCGGGTGCTGTTTGCGCAAAGTGGCGACGAGCGTTGCGAAGACATCGTCCGCCTCGTAGCCGGGAACACCGATGATGGGCATGCCGACGCTCTTCAAAAGCGCGAGACATCGATCGACCTGCGGCGCGAGATCCTCGGGCGGCTCCTTGCGATGAGCTTTGTACTCGGGATAAATCTGCGAGCGGAATGTTCCTTTGTCTCCGCCGACGTCGAGCGCGAGCGCGACGTAATCAGGCTTACCTGCGGCGGCGAGGTTCGGCGACTCGGCCTTGAGCAGTTTCAAGAGCATGCCGACGAATCCGAACGTCATATTCGTCGGTTCTTTCGTGACCGGACTGGTCATCGGAGTCCGAATCGCGTGATACGCGCGGAAGAACTGGGCGTATCCGTCGATGATGTACAGCGTGGGCATGCGTCAATGGTAATAGGAAAGGTGGCGCGAGGGCGGTAGTCGGCGTCGCATTTGGGGAGCGAAGCGATTGAAATTTACGGGGCGTTCAACGGGGCGGGAATCCGCCGCGCTTTCAGCGCTTGGGAGCTTCTGAAGCTGCGAACAGCGCGCTGATGCGATCGATGTAGGCGTCGGTGGCCGTGATGTTGCGACGCGCCTGCGCCGCGGCCATGACTTCGAGGAACTTGTCCAATCGATACCGCTTTTCACCCGCATCGGTGACCCAAGCGAATGGTTGCGTGGAGCCGTTGACGGGAAGCGTCGATGCGAACATGCCGCCGGTGGCGAGCACGCTGCCCGTCATGATGCGGGTACAGATGGCGGTCTTCACATGATCACCGATGATCGCGCCGAGAAATGTCTCCCCGGTGCGCTCGTTGCGATCGTCATGCGAAGCCTTCGCGATCACTTCAACGT
>JBKDPX010000440.1:0-5059 GCA_046342165.1 Phycisphaerales bacterium
ACGTTCCGGCCCCCGAAGAGCCCAAGTGATCCATTGAACATCCCGCTCTGACCCGCGAGCGCGGCGTGACGGCCTTTCGGCCCGTTTCGCCGCGCTCGTTGCCTATTCTTCAGCATGGCTTGGATTACGAAGCCCTCGGGCACCATGAAAATCGAACGTCGCGATCAGCCCTACCTGACCGCGGCGATGAAAGACACCCTCACCCGCGATGTGCTGCCTCGCTACGAGGTCAAGCAGGGCGCTCTGCTCCCTTGCCTCCACGCGGTTCAGCATGAGTACGGCTGGGTGCCGCATCAGGCGATGATGGAGATCGCGGCGTTCCTGCAGATCCCGCCGTCACAGGTCATCGACACCGCATCGTTCTACGAGGAATACTGGCTTAAGCCCAAGGGCAAGCACCTCGTCCAGGTCTGTCGCTCGATCGCATGCGAAGTCTGCGGACACGAGAAGATCACCGATGCGATCAAGAAGCACCTGAACATCGATGTCGGTGAAACCACCGATGACGGTCGCTTCACGCTGATCGAACTTGAGTGCCTCGGTTCGTGCGACACCGCACCCGTGATGCTCGTCGATGAGAAGTTGCACGAGCGACTCACGCCCGAGATGGCGATCAAAATCCTGAGCGAAGTGAAGGACGACCACGGTCACCATCACTGACACCGAGCGACGGAGGCGGTCATGAACGAGAATGTGATGATCGCCGCGCTCGTGATTGCGATTGTCGTTGTCATTGTCGTCGTGTTCATGTTCATCAAGAAGTCCTTCCGCTCGAACTCGTGCGGGAGAAACTGTGGATGTTCTCGATCGACGAGTGATGCCGCGGGTGATGTGCTGATGACCGGCGTTCTGCTTCATTCACTGCCCGACAGCGACAACGACGGCATCCCCGATGTGATCGACGCGAACGATTCCGATTCCGGAAGTTCAGACTGATTCCACGATCGCGTGCCGCGCTACAAACTCACCATCGCCTATGACGGAACGGACTTCTGCGGTTGGCAGAAGCAAGAACCGTTCGCACGCGAAGAACGCGCGCGTCCGTCGGATCAGATCGGCGATCGCGAAACAACGAACGCGTGGGATGTCGTAAGCGAACTGCCCGTCCGCGAAGGCGAGGATCGACCGCGTGTCGCGCTCCGAACCGTCCAGCACATCGTCGAGCAAACCGTCATCTCCGTCGTGCGCGAACCGGTCGTATTGATCGGCGCAAGCAGAACCGACTCCGGCGTACACGCGCGCGGGCAAGTCGCCGCGTTCACATGTTCGCCTCGAACTGACATAACAACTCCAGATCCTCACTCCGGCTGGCCGGTTGAGCGGGGTGTCGATCGGTTGCTTCGCGCGATCAACGGCAAACTGCCCGACGACATTCAAATCACCGCGGTCGAAGTCGCGGACAACGGTTTCAACCCGATCGGCGACGCCAAGAGCAAGGCGTACTCCTACACGCTCCACGAAGTGCGTCCGCCGCCCAGGGGCAACGGCATGTGCGCGTTGTGGGGCCGTCGTTATGTGCATCAAATATGGGACGAATTGAATGTCGAGCGGATGAACGAAGCCGCCGCGATGTTCGTTGGTGAACACGATTTCGCGGGTTTCGCCGCGGCGAATCACGGACGATTGACCACGGTGCGCACGATTTTCGGTTGCTCCGTGACGAGTCTCGGCGAAGTCGAGAACGGTCATCGCATTCGCATCGACGTCAGCGGTTCGGGATTCCTCTACAACATGGTGCGCATCATTTCCGGCACGTTGCTCGATGTCGGTCGAAACCGAATCGACATCAAAGACATGCCTCGAATCATCGCGTCGAAAGATCGTCGCCAAGCCGGGCCGACGCTTCCGCCTACGGGCCTTTGTCTCGAGTGGATCAAGTACGCATAAGTCACGCGCGACGGTTCTTCATCTCAAGCGTGCGATCCATCGCGGACTGACTTCGAACGCGCACCGACTCCATGATGCTCTCAGCCGACTCTTCACACATCCAGAGTCGCTGAACCGCGCCATCCATCTGATCCTTGCATTCCGGCCACGCGCGCGTGCGCGGCACAAGCACGCCTCGCGGGCTATCGGCGATCTCGTTGAAAACACGAACGCCTTTGTTCGGATGACTCTTGAGAAATTCATCGCTCGCGCGCGCGAGCGTGGTGTTCTTGAAGTGCGCGATGCTCAGCCGCTCGATGATCTCTTGCCGTTGTGTGAACAGCAGGAATTCGAGCGCACCCTCGGGATTCGGTGCGCCGCGTGGGATGATCAGAATGTCGGACTCAACCAGACCGATGGGTTGCGCGGGGTCGTACAACTCGTCGGCGACGGGCATCGGTGCGACGCCGTACTCGAATTCCGGCGCGAAGCGATTGATGACGTTCGCCAGCCATGGACCTTGCACAACCATCGCGACCTTGCCATCAAGCAGCGCATTGCGTGGCGACGAGTACTCATTCGCGAAACCGCTCTTGAATCGAAGCGACGCTTCGGTCCCGAGTTTGCGCGAGTAATCCTGCACCCAGCGTGCCGCGCGGAGATACGCGTCGCAGGTCGCGAGTGAGCGATTGCTCGCCGCGTCATACAGCGAACCGCCGAAGTGCATCCCCCAGATCGCGCTCCACCAACCGGGCTCGATATGCATGAACCCCGCGCGCTTGATTTCACCGTCCGCACCGATGACATCGAGCCGCTTCGCGATCGAATCAAGTTCGGAAATCGTGCGAGGCGGCTGATCGACGCCGATCTCACGAAAAAGCTTCTTGTTGTAATAGAGCGCGAGGGTTCCTCCCGTGTTGGGTACCGCCCACATGCGATCGGTACCGGAGGAATCAGGATGCGTGAGAATCGGCCGCACGGCCCGCGCGTATCGCTCGAGCGGCAGTCGATCTCCGACGCCGAGTTCCTCCAGCGAGTACGCGGCGCGTGTCTCGGCGAACTCCGGAACGTTGTAGTTCCACAGTCCGATGAGGTCCGGAGGCAAACCGCCGGCGATCGCGATGCGCGCCTTTTGATCGATGCCCGCCGTCACCATGTAGCGCACGAAGTGTTTGTCCTGCGATGCGTTGAAGAGATCAACGACCTCCTGCATCGCGCGGCCTTCATGCTGTGTCCATTTCTCCCAGTAGTCGACGACCTTGCGGCCCGCGGGCACATCGCGAGTTGAGCGCGGTCCGAACGCAATGAACGCCGCGCCCGCAAGTCCCAACGCGCCCGCGAGCACTTCACGCCGACCGAGTTGGATCGCCGTATCGCTCATGTTGAACGCTCAATCCAGCGACGCAAAATGCCTGCGGTATACACGCCCGTCAGCTTCGCGAGTTCGAGAATGTCGGTGTTGTGAACCGAATCATCCGCGTGATCCGAGATCACTCGAATGCACGCGAACGGAACCGAGCACTCGTGACACACTTGCGCGACCGCCGCGCCTTCCATCTCGACGCACACCGCACTCGGCACGACATTCAGAATTCGTAGTTTCTCGGTTGAAGTTGAAACGACACGGTCCCCGGTGGCCACATCGCCGACGACACAGCGTCTCGGCGAAGATGGAATGAACGAAGCGCCTGCACCGATGACACTCGCGAATTCGTGTTTCAAAAAATCATTGCCCGCGCGATGAAGCGCGATTGTCAACGCGACATCGACAGGCATCTTCGAAAGATTGAGAAGCGGAACCTGAGTAGGCGCGAAAAACGGCGATGCATCGAGATCGTGGTGATATAAACCGCCCGCGAGTACAACGTCTCCGACTCCAAGATCCTCCGACAGCGATCCGGCGATGCCGCTGAAGATGACGTTCGACGGTTGATAGCGTGACACGACATGCGCACATGTCGCGGCGGCGGCGGTCTTCCCCCAGCGCGAAAACACGAGTGCGACATCGCGCCCGAAAAGTTCGCCGCGTATCACCTCGCGTCCGGCGACGGTTTCACGCGAGGCGCGGGCGACCAGCGGCGCGAGCGCTTCGATTTCCTGTGGCATGGCGGACAAGAGCGCGAGCATGTGTTCAGTGTACGAGCGGATGCAAGTCTTCGTTCACGAGCGCGTTCGCTTCAGAAATCGTTCAAAGGCGCGAAGCGTCTCCTCGCCGACATGGTGTTCAAGCCCTTCGGCGTCAATCCGCGCGGCTTGGTCCGACACGCCGAGTGCGATCAGGAATCGAACGACGGTCTCGTGACGCCTCTTTGCCGCCTGTGCCAATCTGGCTCCGGCGGGTGTGAGAAAGATCGATCGATACGGCTCGGCGGTCACCAATCCCGCATCCCGAAGGCGCGCGACCATGCGTGTGACCGACACGTGGGACACACCGAGCTCGCGCGCGATGTCGGTGACCCGCGCCTCACCCATCCGCTCGATCAGGTCGCCGACGGTCTCCACGTAATCCTCGGCGCGCTCGGTGGCGTGCGCCTTTCTGGTGGCGTGATGCTCTTCGGCGCGTCGGGGCGCCCTTTTCGCTTTGAGACTCTGCATACCCGGCATTCTAACCGAATGTGAGTCCATTGACAAGAGTGAATGCCGACTATACGATGTAACTCAGGTTACAATAGGAGCCCGTGTGCGCAAGGTCATGCTCATTCTGATCCACGCGCTCTTGCTCGGCGCGTGCAGGCGCGAAGAGCCGGCTGATTCGCGCCCGCTGGTCGTCTGCACGATCGCCATGGTCGCTGACTGCGCGCGAGAGATCGGCGGCGACGCATTCCGAGTCGTTCAGTTGATGGGCGAGGGCGTTGATCCACACCTCTATAAGCCGACGCCTCGTGATGTCGCCTTGATCTCCGAAGCGGATCTCGTGCTGTACAGCGGTCTGCATTTGGAGGGCAGGCTGATCCGGACCTTCACACTGCTTCCGGATGACAAGACGGTCGGCATCGCCGATGCGATTCCCCGCGACCGTCTCTTGGACTCGCCGGATTATCCCCAAGTGCCGGATCCGCATGTGTGGTTCGATGCATCGTTGTGGTCGATCGCCGCGAGCCGCGCCGCGGATGTGCTCGACGATCTGCATCCACAATCCGCCGCCGATATCGATCTGAATCTCAAGCGATATCTCGAACGACTCGACCGGCTC
>JBKDPX010000441.1:0-4809 GCA_046342165.1 Phycisphaerales bacterium
GCATTGCAGACGGGGCATGAAGGTTGCTGAGTATCGTCGGATTCGTGCGCCATGACATTCTCCCGGTGAAATAACATTTCCATGATATTCAATGTGGCCAGCGGTCGCCGTCGGGATCAGCTCCGCACCGCACGAAACTCAAATCTCAATGACACACCGTTGTCAGCGACGGAACCACGACATCGTTCGTACTGGAATTCGAAAGCGGCATGCGCACACGCGCTGAAGGTGTGATTGAGATTCGTGGACCGAATTGCCTCGCTTGCACGTCGATACGAAGTCTGAATTCGCACGCCCCCACATCGAGAAAAACAAACAAGGGTCGCCGGTTCATCCCCGCGCAAGCGGAGCAAACCGACGACCCTCGTTCTTCAAGCGGAGAGGGGGGGATTCGAACCCCCGATACGGTATAACCGTATACTGGTTTTCGAAACCAGCGCGTTCAACCACTCTGCCACCTCTCCTGATGGCTTTCGCCGCGCTCGACTTTTCGTCTCTCGCGGGCCTGTATCGTTCGCACCACGGGCCCAAAGGTCAAACGACAACCGAATCTCGCACTTATGGGGCCGCAGGCGTGTACCACAGCGGGCCTCCCGGCCCCATCGGGATGCCCAGCCACACCCACAACAACAGCATCACCGTCCACACCAGCAGAAACGCGAGCGTGTACGGCAGCATCAACGCCACCACACTGCCGAGCCCGAAGTCCTTTCGGAATCGCTGTGCCGCGACCAAAATGATCACCATGTACGCGTTCAGCGGCGTCAACACATTCGTGCAACTGTCGCCCACCCGATACGCGCCCTGAACAAGCTCGGGACTCAAACCCGACATCATCATCATCGGCACCACCACCGGCGCCAGGAACGTCCACTTCGCGCTCATCGACGAAATCAACAGATTGATCGTCGTCGACATCACGATCAACGCCGTCAACAAGATCGGCGTCGGAAGTCCCGCGGCCGCCAACAACTCGCCGCCCGTGTACGCCACCATCACGTCCAGCCGACTGTACTTGAAGCACTCAATAAACTGCGCCGCGAAGAAGCACATCACAATCACGCTCGACATCTGCTTCATCGAGTACACAAGTGCATCGCTCACATCCGACACACTCTTCACCACGCCCATGAGTCGACCGTACACCGCCCCCGGCAACAGGAACAACACGAAGATCAACGGCACGATCGCCTGCGACCAGCGCGGCAAAACTCCGGGCGCTCCGTTCGGCGCCAGCTCGCTCGGGATCGGACCGAATGTCGGCGCCGCGGCAGGCATCACGCCATTCAGGGGCGCACCGGGAATCGCAATCAAGGCCACGATGCCGCCGATGCATGCGAGGAACACCAGTCCCGCCGCGCGCAGCGCGCGAGATTCCTGCGGCGACAAACTCAATCCGCCTTCAGGCGGCTTCGCATCCGCATCGATGCCGATCGCGTTGCAGCGCGGTTCGACGATTCGAGAAGTCACGAACCAACCCGTGAGCGTGAGCAGTACGCTCGATCCCATCAGAAAGTAGTAATTGCACGTGGGCTGAACCGTGTAGTTCGCATCAAGCACGCGCGCGCCTGTTTGCGTGATCGGCGCGATCAATGCGTCCGTCGGTGAAATCAGAATGTTCGCCGAGAATCCACCCGCGACTCCCGCGAACGCCGCGGCGATTCCCGCGATCGGCGGTCGCCCGAAGAGCATGAACAATCCACCCGCGAGCGCGGGAAGAACGACATATCCCGAATCACCGGCCACATGCGAGAGCAGTCCGAGAAAGATCACGGTGGGCGTGAGGAATCTCGACGGAACCCAACCCGCGACCCAGCGCATCGCGCCGCCGAACATGCCGAATTTCTCGGCGACTCCGATACCCAGCACCCCCACCAACACCACGCCAAGCGGCGCGAAGTTGATGAAGTTGCGCACCATGTTTGCGATCAGCCAATATGCGCCATCGGCACTGAGGAGCGATCGAGGAGCGATGGTGGCACCCGTCTTCACGAGTTCAAGCACAGGTCGACCATTCTCGACGACAGGTTGCGCGGCGGTCACCCCATCCGCACCCACGACCATTTCGGTCTTCGCGCGAATCGTCACGGGCTCCACGCTCCAATTGAGCCACGAACCGATCGCCGAAAGCGCCATCACCAATACCGTGGCGCCGACGAACAGCATGATCGGATCAGGAAGCTTGTTCCCGATGCGCTCGATCAACGCGAGAAAACCTGATTCCTTCGACGAGCTCGACATGGTGACACCTCATTTGCGCAGCGATTCGATCGCCGCAGCGAGATCACCCTACCACAGGTCCGAGCGAATTGGCAACCGCTTCGAGAATGTCAGCGGGTTCACTCATGCGGCCCGTGCCCTCGGTTCGGCAAGCCTGCCAACCGTCAGCGGGTCCAATGAACGAAAAACCGTCCCCTCGCAACGTGGCGAGATTGCGTTGATTCGACGGCTGATTCCACATGACCGCGTTCATCGCCGGCGCAAGCAAGACCGGCGTCTTGGCGCGATCGACGGCGCTCAGCACGAGACTGACCACATCATCGGTGCGTCCGTGCGCAAGCTTGGCCAAGAAATCCATCGACGCGGGCGCGACAAGCGCGAGCGACGCCGAAGACGCGAGATTGATATGTTGCGGATCCTTACTTTCCACATGTTCCCAAGCGCTCGTGAAGACATGGCGACCTGAGAGCGCCTGGAAGGTCAGCGGCGTAACGAACTTGGTCGCCGACTCGGTCATGAGAACCGAGACCTCAGCCCCCGCTTGAGCGAGCCGACTGACGACGAAGGCCGATTTGTACGCCGCGATTCCGCCGCTGATTCCGACGATGATTCTTCGACCTTGGACAAAAGGACGAAGTGCGCCGGGATCGGAAGGATCGCCGCGAAATGTCGGAGGCCGGGATGTCATAAGAAATCCGAGGACTTACAGGACGTCTTCGGCGGGCTTCTTCTTCAGGCGATCGGAATCGAAGTCATGCGTGATCTTGTCTTGCATGATTTCCTCGATGGCGATCTCAAGGTATGAGCGACGACCGTCGCGGCCTTCGCGTTCAACGAGCGGGCGTGCGCCCTCCATCAGCTGGACGAGACGGCGCTGAATGAGCGCGCAGAGCTTGAAGCGGCCACCGGCCTTGCTGACGATTTCCTCGCTCTTGAGTGCTTCGATCATGGTGTGGTCTGACTCCTCCGAGTCCGAATTCCCGGAAGTCGGGACTTCGCACTGGGAATGTTGGGGAAGGGATGCTATTCTCCCGGAGTCCGCCGGACAACGCCGACAGCGAAGTGGCGCGGGTTTTCGGGCGGTTTCTCGACAATTCATGGTTCAACCGAGAACGGGCGATTGCGCCGCGTGGTTCGCCGTAGAAGCGGCTTTTACGCTTGAGGCGAAAGGTAAGCCGGATCTGTCGCTGAGGGAAGCGCAATGTCGGTAAATGTTTGGGTCAAAGGCGACCGGGTGGTGCACGCCTCGCGTCCGGAGTGGGGTTACGGCGAAGTCCTGACCGAGGAGCCGATCGTCCACGAGGGCAAGTCATGCCAGCGCCTCACGATTCGCTTTGAGCGCGGCGGGATGAAGACCCTGTCCACGGCGTTTGCGGAGCTCAAGCCCGCCAAGGGGGCGTTCGTTGCCGCGAGCATCGCGGAAGAAGTCGCCGCTGCACCCGAACCGATGCGCAAGGTCGCGCCGATTCCCTCGCCGGTTTCGCGCACCGCCGCGAATGAGGAACCCGACGCGTTCGGCTGGGACGCTTTGAACCTCGCTTCGACGATGACCAAGCTCCCGGAAGATGTCCGCGATCCGTTTATTCCGTTGCGCAAGCGTGTCGCGGCGACGTTGGATCTGTATCGATTCAGCGAATCAGGAGGGGCGTTGCTCGACTGGGCCGCATCGCAGACCGGCCTGAAGGATCCGCTATCGAAGTTCAACCGTCACGAGCTGGAGCAATGGTTCCAGCGCTTCAAGGTCGAAGCCGATCAGCATCTTCGCAAGATCGCGCGCGAACTGCGAAAGCAAGAACCCGGAGCGATCGATGATCTCTTCGCGGCTGCGAGCCAGGCCGGAAAACAAGCGATGAAGCGCGCCGATTTCGGTCGGGCCTAAGCGAAAGCGCGCGCAAGAACACGCAGTCGTCATAAACGGAACCCGCGAGCGATCGCGGGTTTCATTTTGCGTGCAAATCGCGCGCGATGTGTCACAATCCCGTTGTCGAGAGAGATGGGTGCACGAAGCGCCCGAAACAACTTCAAACGGGAGAACAGAGATGAACGAGATGGAATTCCAAGCGAAGCTCGGAGAGCTCATCAAGCACATCGGCGAACTGCCGGAGGATCGCAAAGGGGAGATCGAATCCCTCGCGACCGAAACCCGCGAACGACACGACAAAATGCGCCAGACGATTTCCGATCTGCAGGAGTCGCTGGACTATCTCCGCCTGAGCATCAAATACCTGGTCTTCGATCTCGAGGCGACGCGACGCGAGAACGACTACCTCCGCAAGCTCTTGGAGGCGAACAACAGCCGCCGCGACGGCGACGCAAGCCACGAGGACTGATCGAAGACGGGTTTGAGACAATACCGGCCGAACTCACTCCACCGGCCGACACTCCACGAGCACCGCGGGGAAGGACATGCCCCGCGGTTCTTTTCTCACGTCATGGGGCCTAAAGTCAGGCACGCCGGAAAGGTGGCCGAGAGGCTGAAGGCGGCGGTTTGCTAAACCGTTATACTGGTTTTGGCCGGTATCGGGGGTTCGAATCCCCCCCTTTCCGCTTCGAGCAAAGACCCTCGCGAATCGCGGGGGTTTTTCAATT
>JBKDPX010000442.1:0-5172 GCA_046342165.1 Phycisphaerales bacterium
GCCACCGCGTAGAGAACCTGCTCGGTTTGCTCGCGATTCTGGACCAGAATCGTCAGCGGCGCATTCTTCGACCACTTCACGTTCGCCAGGTCTGGATATCGATCGAAGTCCCAACTGACGCGCACGCGTGATGAACCGTCAAGCTTCGCGATCTCCAGCTTCACGCTCGCGTTGGGCGTGCCGCACTTGGGATACGGCGAAGCTTCGGGTTCCTTATGCGGATTCACCGGGTCCGCGATGTAATATGTCATCACATCTTTCACGTCCGTGACCTGATAACAGATCGCGCTGGAATCGGGGCTCCACCAGTACCCGTGGAAGCGACTCATCTCTTCCTGCGCCGCGAACTCGGCGGCGCCGTACGAGACCGCGCCCGAAGCGCCGGGCGTGACCATGATTTCCTCGCCCGTCATGATGTTCTGCACGAAGACATCGCCCTCGCGCACGCACGAGATCATCGAGCCATCAGGCGAGAACTGCGGATCGATGGGGAACCCCTGACGCAGTTTCGGATTCAGTTCCTTCACGCCCATATCCGCGCGGTTCACGATGAAGAGTCGTCCGGAAAGCGGAACGAGAATCTTCGCACCGTCGTCGGACAGGTCATACGCCGCGATGCCGCGGCTGGTCATGCGCATGCGTTCGCGTCGGGCTTTTTCCTCGGCGCTCAGATTTTCCTCGCCGCCTCCGAGGATCGCATCGGCCGTGAGCAACACGCGCTCTTTGCCCGATGAGAGATCGAACTCATACAGGTCCTGCACGAAACTGCGACCCGGGGAACGGAGGAAGAAGACGCTCTTGCCGTCCGGCGATGGCTTGACAGCCTTGGGACGACCGAGCGTGAAGCGGTAGGTACGCGCATACGCGTCCAGAAAATCTCCGGCGGCTTGCAAACTCGGTGCGGTTTCGCCGGTGGAAACCGACGGCGTTGATTCTTCGATCTGTCCGCCGCCGCAACCGCCCAAAGCCAAGCCGAGTGCCACGATCGCGATGTTTCGATTGATCATGCGTGTAGTTTAGTCGCATCACCCGTTGAACCCCGAGACTCACTTTGCCGCCGTCACGCCTTCCCATTTTCGCTTTTCGCTTTTCACTTTCCGCTTTTCTACCATCCCCCATGCCGATCGTCCTTCGCTGGCTTCTCAGGCTCGGCCCGACGAACCCCGTCGCCGTGCGACTGGTGCACAACGCATCGCGTCGTCCGCGTCACATGTACATCCGCGCCGCATATCTCGCCGCGCTGATCGTCGTGTTGTTGTGGATGCTGTTGATCAACACCAACCCGGGCACCGGTCTGGACTATCGCGGCTTGGCGTCCGCCGCGGCGACGAGTTTCACATCAATCGCCTATCTGCAGGTCGCACTCATCTGCATCCTCGCACCGGTGTTCATGGGCGGCGCGATCGCACAGGAAGCGAATCCGCGCACGTGGGAGGTTCTGCTCACCACGCCGCTGCGTCCGTCGGAAATCGTCCTTGGCAATTTGTTCGGTCGGCTCTTCTTCGTGCTTGCGCTGTTGTTCGCAAGTCTCCCGTTGTTCGCGCTGACGCAATATTTCGGCGGCGTACCCGGCAGCGCCATTTTCGGGAGTTACGCCGTCGCCGGTTGCGCCGCCCTGCTCGTGGGTGCCATCGCGATCAGCTTGTCGGTCTCCCGACTCGTCGGCAAACGCGCCTTCTTCGTGTTTTATGTTTGCGTGGTGACCTATCTCGCCGTGACGATCGCGATCGATGCGTGGATGACGGGTTCCGGTCGCGGCGCCGGCCCCGGCGGTACGGGCGTCACATGGATGACAGCGCTCAATCCGTTCCTGGCACTCAACGCGTTGTTGAATCCATCCACATACTCTCGCGCGGCCGAGGGCTCGCACAGCGGGATTGCCAAGTACTTCCTCGAATCGCCGGTATCGACATGGTGTTGGGGAAGCGCACTGCTCAGCTTCTTCTTTGTGATCGCTTCCACATTGACCGTGAGAACCGGCGGCTTGCAGTCGCTGGGTCAGGAAGCCGCGATCCCGTGGTATCGACGCCTCTTCGGTTTCGGCGCCGCGGGCGCCGAACACCGACCTCCGCGCGCGGTGTGGAACAACCCGATCGCATGGCGCGAAGCCGCGGCGCGCAACGCCACCGTCGGCAAAACGATCTTGCGTTGGCTCTTTGTCGCGCTCGGTGTCATCGCGGGCGGACTTGTGGTGATCCTCAATGCGACGGGATCATTATCGCGGGGCGAATTTGATTTCGTATTGAGTGCGATGGTGTGGACGGAACTGGCCGTGATCACGCTGATCGCGATCAACATGTCAGCCACCGCGATCAGCCGCGAGCGCGAGGACGGCACACTCGATCTGCTCCTGACCACCCCCATCACCGCCTCCGCGTATCTCGCCGGAAAGCTCCGCGGATTGATCGCCTACCTCTTGCCGCTCTTGGGGGTTCCGATGCTCACGCTCCTGATCGCGGGCATCTTCTCGCTTTTCACCGGCGCGTCAACGGCGATCACGACACAGACGGGAACACTCACGGTCCCGGCGATGCTCTGGGAGGGCGGACTGCTCGCACCATTGGTGTTCATCCCGTTCCTCGCGTTCTGCGTGATGGTCGGCTTGCACTGGTCACTCAAGTCCAAGGGGCAGATCGGCTCGGTTGTCGCAACCGTGGGCGTCATCGGTATCGCGACGGGCGTCATCGGGCTGTGCAGTTGGAACATGATGACCTCCGTTCCTTACATCGGACCCGCGATGGCGGGTCTCAGCCCCGCGGCGACCGTCGGTGCGATCATGAACCCTGCGATGGCTCTCGATGAATCGCTTCGCGAGGCCGGCGTGGATCCGACTCGAATCAGCTTCGCGATCGGCTGTCTCGTCGCAGGCGCGATCTACTCAGGCGTGTGCTACGGACTTCACGCATCCATGGTGCGCGGATTCGACATGACCGTGCGCCGACTTGCCGGAAACAAGTAATCGTTCTCTTCGAGCTTCAGCGAGTTGCCTCCGATCAACACGGCTCTCAGACTCGAGCGCCCACGCAGCGGATCTTTTATTCTTTCACGCCGTCGCCCGAAGATTCGGCCATGAATACGCGCCGCGCGGCGACGAACACGAGAATCACGGGCAACACGGTGATGACACTCGCCATCATCAGCAGATTCCACGGCGCATATCCCGCCTTGGACTGGTACAACTGCAAACCCAACGCCAGCGTGAACTGATCCCGGTGCGGCAGAAAAATCAGCGGACCGAGGAAGTCATTCCATACGAAGATGAAGTGAAAGAGTGCGACCGTCGCGAGCGCGGGCCTCGTCATCGGAAGAATCACATGCCGAAAAACGCCCCAGTGTCCGCATCCGTCGAGCCTCGCCGCTTCATCCAGCTCCTTGGGAATGCCGAGCATGAACTGGCGGAGCAGAAACACATTGAAAGCGCCGGCGAAGAACGCGGGAACCCACAGCGGCTTGAGCGTTCCGATCCAGCCAAGCGACTTGAACAACACGAACAGCGGCCCCATCACCACCGGAAACGGAATCATCATCGTGGCCAGCAGAATCGTGAACATCGCGCCGCGGCCTTTGAATTCGATTCTCGCGAACCCATACGCGACGACCGCGCTCGAAAGCGTCATGCCGACGACGCTCAACACCGCGATGATCAATGTGTTGCGCAGATACACGGGGATCGTGACCGACGGATCGGTCCAAACCTCTCTCGCGTTGGACGCGACGATGGACGGCACGCGCGCGATCTCCGGTGGCAACACCCCCGTCGCCGGATCGGCGGCCTGCGCTTCAGTCTTCATCGCGGTGATCAACATCCAGATCATCGGGCCCGCGAAAAACAGCGCGACCGCGACGAGCGCGCTGTACAAGAGACTCCGACCGAGGATGTTGCTCGCTTTGGCGTTCATCATCCGGCCCTGTAGTACACGGCGCGACGACTGACCGTGAAGGTGAGTCCCGTCAGCGCAAGGACGATCACGAACTGAATCCAACTCTGCGCGCTCGCGTAACCCATGCGGGCGTACACGAACGCGTTGTCATACATCGATGATGTGTAAAAGTACATCGCGTACGGATCGCCGCCCGGGTTCGCGCGGGAGAGTACATAAGGAATCGTAAAGTATTGAACGCTTCCGATCGTCAGCGTGACAGCGTGAAACAACAGCGTCGGCGAGATCATCGGCATCGTGATATGGACGAATCGGCGCATAGGCCCCATGCCGTCAAGCGCCGCGGCCTCATAGAGCTGTCGCGGCACCTCGCGAATCGCGGCAAGGTTGACGAGGATCATCTGTCCCGCGCCCCACAACGCGATCATGATCATCGAGGCCATGACCCATGTCGATTCGCCGAGCCAATTGACGGGATCGATCCCCACGACACCCAACACTCGATTCACAAGACCGTTCTGCTGGTTCAACAACCACAACCAAATCATCGCGGAAGCCGTCATCGGCATCAGCGTGGGCAGGATGACGACGGTGCGAAAGAGACCGTGCGCGCGGACGCGCGACGCCAGCATCGCCGCGACAATGAGCGAGAAAAGAATCGCCGACGGTACGATGATCGCGGCATACACCGCCGTTCGACCCGCGGCTTTCAGGAACAGCGAGTCGTTCAACAGCGCCTTGTAGTTGTCGAGTCCGATCCATACGGGTCTCTCGATGAGCGGATAGTCCGTGAAGGAGTGATACAGGCTCATCGCCATCGGCAACGCGAGAAACACGAGGAATCCGAACAGCCACGGACTGATCCAGATCCAACCGGCGAGTTGTGACGAGGACTTTCGCACGTCCGCAAAGGATAGCCGAAACAACCGAAGTTCCGTATCATCGGAATCCATGCGGAACGGGTTTCAGATCCTGCTTCTCATCGCGGCGTCATGTTGTACGGGCTGTGGGACTTCGCCGCCCGCACACGTCGAGACGCTTCGTGATCTCGAGCGCGACACGCCGCTCGAATCAATCGAGTATCGACACCGCCCCACCACGGTCGTCATCCCCGATGAACCCGGCGAACAAGGAGTTGCGCGCGCGGATTGCTCGGGATTGCTCAACGAAGTGTTGAAGCACACCGAGAACCTCGATGATGCCGCGCTGAGTGCATGGTTCGGTCGCGCCCGACCCGTTGCGCGAAGTTATGCGGAAGCGATCCGTGACGAACGCGGCTTTACGCGCATCG
>JBKDPX010000443.1:0-3754 GCA_046342165.1 Phycisphaerales bacterium
GTGCTCGCGCCCGAGCGCAACACTCGCACGGTCTTCACCCTCAGCCACGCGCAAGTGAATTCGCCGATCAATGCATCGTCGATCGGTCGCTGGCGCAATTACGAGTGGGCCTTCGGCAGAGAATGGGACGCGCTTGTGGCGAGACACGATGCGCGAAGGAAGACATGAACGGGAATGTGAGTTGAGTCGCGAGTTGATGTGACCGAAAGAACAAGGCGCGCGAAGGACACCGGCGGAAATCGGATCATTCAGCGCGATGCGATGATCGCATCGACTTCGATCTCGATTTTCATGCGCTTGTCCGCGAGTCCGGCGACGATCATGGTCGCCGCGGGTCTGATTTCACCGAATGCTTCGCGAAGCGTCGGCCAGGTGGCGGCGAAATCGTCGGCATTCGGCAGAATGTAGGTCACGCGAACGACATCGCTCAACGCGGCGCCTGCTTGATGCAATGCCGCTTCTATGTTTCTCATGCACTGCTTGGTTTGTCCGACGATGTCGTCGGCAATTGTCATGGTCGTGTAGTCGAAGCCCGTTGTGCCGGAGACAAAGACACGATCACCACAGACAACAGCCCGCGAATAGCCGATTTCACGCTCGAAAGATGACCCAGAGGAAACAAGTTTGCGTTGCATCAATCGATTATAGAAGAAAAAAGCCGTCTCCACGGGGAGACGGCTTGTGTATCACGATGATGGCGAAATCTCATCGAACCTTTTGCTGAACCCATGCTGTCCAAGCGGATGTCAAACTGCCGTTTTCAGCACGGACCCGCCAGCGCCAAGTTCCCGAGGCGGTAGGTACGGTAATGCTCGTGTCATTCGCGGCGTTATCGCTGAATGTCACGCCCGTCGACCACGAACTGCCGACTTTCTGCTGCCGCTCGACGACAAATCGAGTTTCGTTGTTGGAATTGTCGGTCCAAGTCAGAACCGAATTGCTTCCGGAACGGCCCGCGACAAGGTTCGACGGCGCAGCCGGGGCTGTCGGAGAGGGTGCATTCCCGCCTGTTGCGCGAATGTTGAAGCTACCAGAAGCGCCCGCGTATCCTGCCACACGAATCCGATAGGTCGTACCGGAGGTCGGAGTGAACGAGATGTACGACGTCGTTCCGCCGGGACAAGGGCCGACACTCGCGTTGTCATCGTTACATGCAACCTCGGTCAAAGCGCCACACGAGCCGCTGTAGACCGTCAAGACGGTATCAAAAGAACTTCCGCATGTATCAATTGTGATCGCATTGGTTCCGGACGCCGTGTAGGTGAACCACACATCAGGCGAGGTGGAAGTCGATCCGCAACTCGAACTGCCGTCGTTGGTCGCGGACTGCGTGGATCCGACCACGATCACACCTGAACTCAGCGCCGTTGCTCCGCTGCAATTGTTGTTGGCCGGCGCGGGCGGGGCGACGGTGACCGTCACGGAGCTTGAACCCGCGCGACCGCCGCTATCGGTGGCTGACGCGGAGATCGTGTGTGTTCCGACACTCAGGATCGCCGAGAACGAACCACCCGTGCCGATCGCACCATCGATGCTTGATGTCCACGAGAGGGCCGAGGTGAGTACGCCGTCCTCCGCGTCATTCGCGGTCCCTGAGAAAGTGACAACACTCTCGGGCAGGAATGACGAACCGTTCGTCGGACTCGAGATCGCAACGGTCGGCGCGTTGTTGACCGGGATGCCGTCATTGACGGCGGCGAAGGCATTGAGGATTCCTCCGGTGACGGTGTTGGTCGAGAACGCAGCCGCAGGCCGAACGGTGCTCATGATGCGATCACGAACCTGCGTGTAGGTCCACGACGGATTGCGAGACTGCACAAGCGCCACGACACCCGTGACGTGAGGCGTCGCCATCGATGTTCCGTTGAGGTAGGCGTAGCCCGTGCCCGTCGGGGTCGTCGAATAGGTGCTGTAAATGTTCACGCCCGGCGCTGCGAGGTCCACCGTCGTGCGACCGTAGTTGGAGAATGATGCACGCTGATCGTTGTTATCGCTCGCCGCGACCGAGATGATGTTGTCGAGCGCGTACCCCTGCGGGTAGTAAATCGTGGAGTCGGTGTTGGTGTTGTTGTTTCCAGCCGCGGCGACGAAAACGTGGTTGTTTGCGCGCGAGGCGTTGATGGCGTCAAAGAGCGCCTGGCTGTATCCGCCGCCGCCCCAACTGTTGTTGGACGCCTTCACACCTTTGCCGACGATGTAGTTGACCGCCGAAATCGCACCGGTTGTCGAACCGCTGCCCGAAGCGCTGAGGAACTTCAGACCCATCATCTTGCATTGCCAGTTCACACCTGCGACGCCGAGTCCGTTGTTGCCGACACCGCCGACCGTTCCGCCGCAGTGGGTTCCATGCCCGTTGTCATCCATCGGATCGCTGTCATTGGAGTAGAAGTCCCAACCGCGCATGTCATCGATGTAGCCGTTGCCGTCATCATCGACGCCATTGCCTGCGATTTCACCGGGATTGAGCCACGCGTTCGCGGCGATGTCCGGGTGGTTGTAGTTCAGACCCGAGTCAACGATCGCGATCACCTGCGACGACGATCCGGTTGTAATATCCCATGCTTCTGATGCGTCGATGTCCGCATCCGCGACGCCGGGATCGCCATTGACCGTTTGTCCGGTGTTGTTCATGCCCCACAACTGAGTGAAGGATGAGTCGTTGGGATTCACACTGGTTCGAACGATGTAGTCAAGCTCGGCGTACACCACGCCGGGGAGTTCGTTCAGCTTGGCCACGACCGCTTCCGCATCGTTCCCGAGGACGTTCAGATGTTCGACACCGGGCAGAATCGCCCATGTTTGGATGGGCTCCACCCGAACACCGGCAAAGACCTTGAGGGCCTCGATCAACTTTTCGTCGGCGCCATCTTCGAAGCGAACGATCACCGACGAGGGATCGAACTCAAGCTTCGGACTCGTTTCGATGAGTTGATTTCGCGCTTTGAGCCAATCGGACTTCCAATCGGAAGTCATGACGGTACCGTCAGCAGCGAACGTCGCTCCTGATGAGATCATGAGGGCGAATGCAAACGAACACGAACGCTTTGTCATGACAATCTCCACGCCCGGGCGGGCAAACTCCAATGTGCGCGGGCGCTTCCGTGGCCCGAGATCGTTTCCCGCCAATCAGAACGACAAGCGGCACGACCCTTCACACTTGGAACGACACCGGAAGAGGATACCAGAATCGCCCAAACACGCAACTCCATCCAAACCCTGTCAACGGCAGCCGAGGTTCCGTAAATCATGCTGGAAAATCGATGTTTCCGCCATCGTCTGAACTTCAAACTCCCATAACTCGAGTGCGGATTCTGATCGCCGTCGGCTGCATCGCCTGTTCCTCATCGACGCCGCATTGGTATCGATGCCCCATGAGATCGACACGACTGTGGACTCAAGAAACCCCGAGGCATTGAGTGTCAACGGATTTGCGGCAGGGATCGTGCCGGCCGCAACCCCGGGACTCCGACTCTTGTCAGACACAACCTTTCTGGTACGCTCTTCACGCCGTAAGCACTGCTTTCCATCCGCATTTGAATGAATCGAGTCAAGATGCCGCGACAGAACAAAACGGAATGGAATGCACAGCGCCCCTTTCTGTCGTGTCTCGTGGCGATATTCATCGGTACCGGCTCAGCCGATGCGCGTCAGAACAGTTCGATACACGGAAGCATTGTCCCGTTGTACAACTCAACGACGGTGCGAGAACCCGATCCTCGGGTTTTGACCGCGGATGCGCTGATCACCCGTATCG
>JBKDPX010000444.1:0-6277 GCA_046342165.1 Phycisphaerales bacterium
AATCCTGCTGCTTCGGATGCTCCTGCGCCCAACTGACGATGAACTCCTCCGCGTCATGATCCAGATCCCGCTCCTGAAACGGCGAGGGGTCCATGGAATTGAACAGCTGGTTCAATTCCGTGAGCTTGACCTCGATGAGACCGGTCATGAGCGGTGAGGGTGTTCAATGACGAATGCGCAGGACATTTGTCATTTGCCAGCCGCCTGGTGCAATTCCGCCACCTGCTTCCAGTTCACGACGTTCCACCACGCCGCGATGTAATCCGCGCGGCGGTTTTGATACTTGAGGTAGTATGCATGCTCCCAAACATCCAATCCGAGAATGGGTGTTCCTTCACAACCCGCGATGGCCTTGCCCATCAGTGGGTTGTCCTGATTCGCGGTCGAACAGATCGAGAGTGCTCCGTTGTGAACGACGAGCCATGCCCATCCTGAGCCGAATCGACCGACTCCGGCTGCCGCGAACTTCTCTTGGAAAGCTTGGAATGAACCGAAGGACTTGTTGATCGCATCCGCGAGCGCTCCCTTTGGTCCGCCTTCGCTCGCGCCGTGTGCTCCCATCGACTGCCAGAACATGGTGTGATTCATGTGGCCGCCGGCGTTGTTCCGAAGCGCATTGCGCTTGTCCTCCGGCAACTCACCGAGCTTCATCACCAGTTGCTCGACGCTCCAATCAGCGAACGGCGTGCCTTCCAAAGCCTTGTTGGCATTGGTGACGTACGCGGCATGATGCTTGCCGTGGTGGATGTTCATGGTCTGCGCATCGATGAACGGTTCGAGCGTTTCAGGTGCGTAGGGCAACGGCAGAAGAGTCAAAGGCATGTCATTCTCCTAACAGAAACAAAACGCAGCTCCGCAAAGGATTGAAAATCGGCATCTGCGGGGGTTGGAAAGTACGACTTTTTATGGTATGCTCGCGCCGCACGGATCGTTCGAGATTCAAACTGGATCGAACCCAAACCGGACAAGAGTCTTGGATTTGGGAGTTGATGAAGATTGTGCTTTGGAATCGGAAAGATCCGATAGTTGGATGCTCGCTCATTTCCCTTGATTTTCGCGCCTTGCGACGGAACAAAACGCGTTCGGAGGCGTAAAAAGGGCGGCTGAACGGGCGAAGTGCGTGACTCTGAAAAGAGTTCACGGACGAACACAAGGAAATCGGCGGCTTGGCCGCGCGGTTGCACGGTGTTGGGGCCACGAGGCCCATTGCGGGAACGCTTCACGGATGAGGCGCGGGGCGAGGGCCCTGACAAGACATCGGGTCGTGGTTCATCGGAGATGACCGCGGCATCGGGTGTGTTGTTTCATATGGCGGGTCGGATTCCACGAACTTCAGCGGTTTGACGATGCGTTCGGGTCAGCCCTGGGCGACTTCTGATAGGAGCGTCCGTATGCAGCGCAAACCGGAAACGGATAAGAGCAAGACAGGCCGCGCCAAGGCAAAGACGCCGGCGGTAGAGAGCGGAGCAAGGACGACGATTATGCGATCAAGCACCACCAAACGAGTGAAAGCACCGAAGCCTTTGGAGCAAGAGAACCGTCGCAGTCGCGGCGTCGTTGCGACTGAGTCTTCCGAGGTGACTGCTCCCAAGACGGGCAAGGCCAGCGTGAAGCGAGGCCTGAGCGTCGAGGATCAGCGACTTGTCGTGCAGATCATGTCGAAGGAGCAGGATTTCATTCCGAGCCCGGAGTTCGAGGAACAGGGCGCCGAGGAACGAATCTACTCCAAAGGCCACGATATTCCCAAGCCGGATACCAGCTGGTACCACCCGGTGATGGACGACTTGAGCGGCACGCGTACGCGAACGGTGAAGAGCGCTCAGCAAGTGATTTTGACAGGCGCGCAGGAGAAGATCCTGTTCCACCAGTTCAACTTCGCTCGATTCAAGATCTATCACATTCAGAAGGCTGTTTGGGAGAGCCCCTCGAAGCAACCGTCTCCCGAGCAAGCGCACGAGATCTTGACATGGCATCGCAAGGCTGATCGTATTCGCGAGCAAATTGCGGACACGAACCTCGCGCTGGTGTTGGCTATGGCCAAGCGCACCCGTATGAGCGAAGTCGATTTCGCCGACCTGGTGAGCGAAGGCAACATGGCTTTGCTGCGTGCGGTCGACAAGTTCGACGCCGGTCGTGGCTACAAGTTCTCGACGTATGCATGCCGCGCGATTCTGAAGGCATTCTCGCGTCAGGGCATGAAGCTGAGCAAGTATCGCCAGCGCTTCCCGACAGACTTTGATCCGAAGCTTGAGAAGAGCAACTTCCTTGAGACCAAGCGTTCGACCTTTGAGAAGGACGCGGCAGAGGAAGTGAAGCGGATCGTACTGCAGAACACCGCGGATCTGACTGATGTCGAGCGCACCGTGATCGAGCACCGTTTCGGTCTCGAGGCTGAGGATTTGGACAAACCGATGACTCTTGAGCAGGTCGGACAGATCATCGGTGTGACCAAGGAGCGCGTGCGGCAGATCCAGAACAAGGCGATGGAGAAGATCAAGCTCCAACTCGAGGCGCATTTCCTCGGCAACAAGGATGCACTTGAAGCCCAGCGTGCTCAGCAACTGCAGGCTGAGCAACTCAGCCAAGGCGTGCAGGCCATGTTCGAGAGCATGTCCCTGAACTGATCAATTCAGCGCAGATTCCCAACAAGACCCGTCATCGAACGGGTCTTGTTTCTTTTTGGTTCAGCCGGGGTGAAACCTAGCCTCCATCGATCGAAACCCGTACCATTCCCCTCACGGGGTTGCGCCTCCGCGCAAACACCCATTCTTTGACCGAGCGATTCGAGGATGTTGTCATGAGTGTGAATACAGAACCACAAAGTTCAGCGCGTGACGTCGGCCACATCAGCATGGCCAAGCGCAAGAAGAGTGACCCGCATGCGACTCGCTGGGGCAAGTTCCTTCAAGCCGCCATCAAGCTCGGCGCCTCCGATCTCATCATGAAGTCGGATCAGCAACCGAAGCTTCGTCTTCGCGGCGCTCTCAAGCCGCTCGATTGCGATCCGGTGAGCACCGATGAGTTCTGGCAGATCGCCCAAGCGATTCTGAGCGAAGAGCAATTCGTTGACCTGCACAAACTCGGCTCAGTCGACTTTGCATACGACTACGACGAGAACGCCCGCTTCCGCGTCAACTTGTTCCAAGCCCGGGGCAAACTGTCCGTCGCCGGCCGATTGATCACGAGCAACATCCGCCGATTCGAGGATCTCTATCTTCCCCCTTCGATGTCGGACATCGCGCTGCAGCCGCAGGGAATCGTTTTGTTGTCAGGCGTGACGGGGTCGGGTAAGTCCACCACCATCGCAGCGATGCTCGACTATGTGAACGAACGCAAGCCCGTCCACATCGTGACGATCGAGGATCCGATCGAGTACATCTTCACCGACAAAAAGGCGACGATCAATCAGCGCGAAATCGGCATCGACTGCTTGGACTTCAAAATCGCGCTCAGAGCGCTCGTGCGCGAGAATCCGGACGTCGTGCTCGTCGGCGAAATGCGCGACAACGAAACCTTCGAAGCGGCGCTCCACGCGGCCGAAACGGGCCACTTGGTGTACGGAACGATCCACGCCTCCAGCACCACACAGACCTTCAGCCGTATCTACGGACTGTTCGAGCAGGAGGAAGTCGAACAGGTCCGTAAGATCCTCGGATATCAGATGCGCGCGTTCGTGTATCAGAAGCTGCTGCCGACGCGTCATCCGAACATCCCGCGAATTCCCGGAATCGAGAGTCTCATCAACAACGCCGTCGTCCGCAAGCACGTGCTCGAAGGGCGCGAAGGTGAATTGCGCGAATATCTGAAATCCGTCGAAGCGCGGCAGGTGGGCATGCAAGACTTCAACTGGCACTTGGTGCAGTTGGTGGAGCAGGAGTACATCGCCCTGCGCGTGGCCGAAGAGGCAAGCCCGACCATCGACGAGGTCCGAATGATGCTTAAGAAGCTCGGCAAGTGAACACTGAACGTTTCGTGTAGGATGCGCTGTCTGCCCCCGCCATTTGTAAAAAGCCGAGTGGATGAACGCTCGGCGTAATCAGGAATTGATCGCAATCATGACACCGCCCGTCGCTCAAATCGGATCGCTGCTCACACTCGCGGAAGCTGCGACACTCGTTTCATGGTGGAAGCCGCTGATTCTCCTCACGCCGTTCGTGCCGTGGGCGATTCTGGTGTCCAAGGTGTTCGACAAACACTGTGCTCGCTTCTTTCTTGCTCGTGAAACGTGGAATCTGGTCCACATGCTCTGCGGATGCCTGGCGCTCGCCGCCGGCGTCTTCATGCCTGTCTCGGGTGTCTTGGGCATCATCCTCGCGTTCCTCGCGACATCGATCATTCTTGTTGTCGATGTGATTGTCTTTGTCCATGTCACCAACAACGACGAACGCGTCCCGGCGAACTTCCGCTTGAAGATTGATTTGAGTAAGTTCGCTGAGGCGAAGAAAGCGCGGGAAGCTGCCAAGAAGCAAGCGAAGGTTGAACTGGTGCTTCGCGCGTCTGACAAATCCACGCTCGCCGCGCCCGAAGCGGACAGTCCGGACTTTCCGGTTCGCGCCGCCGCGGAGGCGTTGTATATCAAGGGGCTCGAGACGCGCTCGCTGCACTTTGACTTCCTGCCTACCGGCAAGGACAACATGTATCAGATGAGTTACATCGTCGACGGCATCCGCCAGGCAGGAACATCGATGCCGGCTGCGGACGCGATGAAGGTGATGGATCTCTGGAAGACCGCCGCGAAGATGGATGTGGCCGAGCGCCGCAAGAAGCTGCAGGCCGATCTCACCGTCGATCGATTGGACAGCCGTCGCAAAGTCAGGCTGATCAGCGTCGGTGGTCAAGCCGGGCCGCGATTGACATGGATCATCGATCCCGAACAGCAGGTACATCGCAAGCTCGAGGAACTGGGCCTGCTCGATTCCCAGAAAGAAGACATCGTCAAGCTCACCGGCGAGACATCAGGCATCGTGTTGTTGGCTGCGCCGGCCGGATGTGGTCGTACATCCACGTTCTACACATTGATCCGCCTGCACGACGCCTACACCCAGAATGTTCAGACGGTTGAACTTGATATTCAGGATTCGCTCGAAGGTGCGAAGCAGAACAAGTGGGATCCTCAAGCCGAGGGGCCGGAGTTCTCCACGCTCGTGCGTTCAATCATTCGTCGCGATCCAAACGTGGTGGGTATCGCGGAACTGCTCGATCAGAACACGGCGAAGGAAGTCTGCAAAGCTGATCTTTCTCGCGTGCGAGTCTATGTATCACTGAAGGCTGATGATGCGATGAAGGCGATTCAGGCGTGGACTCGAACGGTCGGGGATCCCGCCGAGGCATCGAAGAATCTTCAAGGTGTGGTCGCTCAGAAGCTCATGCGAAAGCTGTGCGTGAACTGTCGCGTCGAATACGCACCGAGTTCCGAGATGGTCAAGAAGATGGGCTTTCCGCCCGAGCGAGTCAAGCAACTGTTTAAGAAGGGCGGACAGGTTCTGGTCAAGAACAAGCCTGAAGAATGCCCGATGTGCCAAGGCAGCGGTTACTTCGGCCAAGAGGCCTTGTTCGAAGTCGTCCTGTTCACGGATGAAGAACGCGCCGCGATCGCGGCCGGCGACATGAATGCACTGAAGGTCGCGCTGAGGAAGCGCAATGCTCCGAGCATTCAGCAAGTCGCCATCCGCAAGGCGGTCGAGGGCATCACGAGCGTCGAGGAAGTCACTCGCGTCACGGTCGAAGCCGCGCCTCAACCCAAACCCGCGGCGGCCGCGCCCTCCGCACCGAGCCCGAAGGCTTCCTGAACCGATCCGAATCCGGGCCGCGAAAGGTCCGTTTGAACTGGAGTTTCGTCGATGATCTTCTCTGCATTCGCAATTCTGGTGGTGTTACTCTCCGGATACGTCTGGATGTTGCGCGGCTTCTTCTCCGCCCTTTTGCACTTGGTCTGTACCATCGCGGCCGGTGCCATTGCATTCGGCTTCTGGGAAGTGCTCGCCAATGTGCTTCTGGAACAAGGCGGAGTTCTTGAGAACTCGGCTTGGGGTATCGGGTTGGCTGTGCCGTTCGCTCTGTCGCTGATGCCCATCCGCATCCTGTTCGACAAGTTGATCCCTGCAAACGTGAAGCTTCTGCCTCCTGCAGACTACGCGGGCGGATTCGTCTGCGGAAGTCTCGCGGGTGTTATCACCGCCGGCATCGTCACGACCTCGGTCGGGTTCCTCCGCGTCGATTCGGAGTTCCTCGGTTATCGCGCGGTTGAATACAACGGCACGGGCAATATCGTGCGAAC
>JBKDPX010000445.1:0-5947 GCA_046342165.1 Phycisphaerales bacterium
CTTCCAGATGCAGGTCATGTTCTAAATCATCTTCAGGCTCTGCCTGAATTGATCTGAACTTATCAGCCGGCCACTCTTCGGAGTGGCCGGGTGTGTTTTTCCTCTTCTGAAATTCAGGCGGATCGCAATGGATGTGCGATCGCCCGCATCGATCATCATCGACGGATCTCGTCAGTCATGCATCGCCGGCGATGGGGATCAGCGGTTCTTAAGTTTACGCGGTTCTTCCATTTGCACGCCGCGCTCGGCGAGCATCGCGCGCCAGGCGTGCGCCGCCGGCGCGCCTCTCTCCGTGAATCGTCAGCCTTCGGCGGTTCTAATAATATATTTGATATCGTCGATCGGGAAGATGTGATCAAGTCCGCCGTGGCTCGGTCCGCGCACGCGCGAAGCCTTGCGGATCATGTCGAACGTCTTCGATGAAATGTCGGCGGCCTCGAGAAGTTCCTCTTTCGAGATGCCGTCTTCAGGCGGAACGGATGAGGACTCGCTGCGGAATGTTCTGAGCGCCATGTTTCACTTTCGATTGTCTTGAGGTTGTCCCTGCGCGATGAGCGACAGTACGCGCTCTGACGGAATGCATCGTCGTCGAACCATCTGAGGCTCTTTGTCGCGACCCTTGCCCGAATACACGGTGCTGGTGTTGCACACCATGCCGACGACATTCATGCGGCGATCCATCACCGGTCCGCCGCTGGAGCCGACACCGTATTCGCAGGTCACTTCGATCGCGGGAACGAGTTCTTCGGTGTCGACGTCACTGTTGATGCCTCTGTGGGTCACGGCTCTTCGCGATATTACTCCGGTCGTCAGCGTGTAGCACGAGTTTTCGGGATGCGCGATCAGGGAGACGGACTCGCCGACGCGTGATGAATGAGCGAGCGGAAGCGCGATGGCGCGAGTCTCTGAAAACTCAATCTCGCGACTTTCGAATCGGCCCTTCGAAAGCTTGAAAATCGCGATATCGGCCGGCGCGTCATTGGCGAGAACTTGTTCAACGCCGAAGACCGCGCCGTCGGAGGTCATCACCATGACATAGGTGCGATGATCGTCATGTTTCTGCTCGAACATGTGACGGTTGGTCACGCAGACGCCGTCGGCTGAAATGACGAAAGCCGTGCCGCCGCTTAAGGTGTGCCAGCGCGGACAATGATCACATTTGAAGATATGACGAACGACCAACACGCCGCGGCTCGCATGTTCGTAGAGATCCGCAGGCGCGATCGGTTCGGTGCGAGGGTGTTGAAGCGTGAGTGTCGCGATGGAGCCCGAGGCTTCAAGCAGTTCGACTGTCGATTTGAACTCCCGGGATTCGATCAATGCCCCGCCTTCGGCTTCAATATGACGACCGATCGAGCGATCATCAAGTCCGGCGCTGATGAGGTCGGAACCATGAGACTCGACTTCCTGTGCGATTGCGGGGGCGCACAGCGCACTCGCGAAAAGCAACGCCGTGATTCGAAGACGAATCGTGGAAGTGGAGGAGGCGAACGTCATCATTTCAACATCATATCGATCATGCGGCCGATGCCGTCGAAGATCTGGCTTGGATTCGCGTCGCACATATAGGCCGGCGTTGAAAAAACCCTGTTTTTCTCGTCAAAATACGATTCCGAGACGCCCTTTGGAACGTGAACGGACCCCATCTCGCCGATGAGTCCCGCGACTCCGGGATCGGTTCCGATCGTGACCTTGCAGCCGGGGCCGTTCATGCGCGCCCCGAGTATTCGAGCCGCGAGTACGGGTGCGATGCAGATGAACCCCATCGACTTCTTCGCGGCATGAAACTCACGGATCACACGCTCGACATCGGGAAGCACGGTGCAATCGCTTACTTTTGCGGCGAAGTCACAGAGATTTTTGGCAAGTCCGTTACCGCCCGGAAACACGAGCATGTCGAAGTCCGAAGCCGTGAGCGTGGTGATCGGCGCGACATCGCCGCGGGCGATCCGAGCCGCCTCGACCATCATGTTGCGAGTTTGTCCCGGAGAGACTTTGTTCGTGAGGTGATTGACGACTTCGTTCTGAGGAGCGTCGGGCGCGAAGCACTTCCATGAGACGCCATGCCGGGAGAGGTGGACAATCGTGCTGACGGCTTCGGTGATTTCACTTCCGTCCATCCGTCCGCTTCCACACAGGACGACCGCGACCTTCTTTGACATGGCGAAGCTCCTTTGGGCAATCCTATTCCGTTCGCGTTGCGCGACCGAATTGGATGCAGAGGCGGAAGTTCCCTACAACATGGCATGATCGAACAGCACATGCGGGTTGAAATTGCAGGGGGGATTGTTTTGCGGCCTGCGACGGAGGCGGATATTCCGCAGATTCTCGCGTTGATACGGGAACTTGCGGAGTACGAGAAGGCGCCCGATGAGGCCAAAGCGACATCGGCACAGATACGGCGCGCGTTGTTCGGAGATTCATCGCGCGAAGGCAAGGGCGCGGGCGTCGCGGAATGCGTGATGGGGGAGATTGACGGCCAGGTTCAGGGCATGGCGCTGTTCTTCATGAATTACTCGACATGGACAGGACAGCCCGGCATCTATTTGGAAGATCTCTTCGTGCGTCCGTCGATGAGGGGGCGCGGTCTTGGCGGTGCGCTGCTTCGACATCTCGCGAAGATCGCCGTGGCTCGCGGCTGCACGCGTTTCGAATGGTCCGTGCTCGATTGGAATACCCCCGCGATTGATTTTTACAAGCATTTGGGCGCGGTGCCGATGGACGAGTGGACGGTGTATCGACTCAAGGGTCAGGCGTTGGCCGATCTCGGAGCGGAATGATCGGTATCGATCAACGAGCATGCGGCATCGAGTACAGCGCAAGCATCGAACCGCGAGCGAGTTTCGCGAATGCACCTGCGCATTCTCTCGAGTGCGTGCGGGTCCATCGCCAACTCCGCGGCGCGAGTACCGGCGGCTTTGGAATCCGACAAGAGCTCCGCGACTCCGGACGCTGTCAGCATCCGGGCATTCGCCTCTTCTTGTCCGGGAATCGGATTCAGCAGGATCATGGGCAACTCACTCGCAAGCGCTTCGGCGGTCGTGAGACCACCGGGTTTGCCGACTAGCACATCCGAGGCAGCCATGAGTAGTGGCATTTCATCCGTGAAACCGTAGATTCGATTTGAACGCCGAAGCTGAATCATCATGTCATCCATGCGTGCACGTAAGGCATCATCACGGCCGCAGACTGCGATGATAAACAGATCGGGACACCTCTCGGCTGCCGCACGAACAGCGACCTCAAGGCCGCCCAATCCGAGTCCGCCGCCGGTGAACAATGCCACCGATGAATCCGACGGTATTCGCAGTGCGGCGCGAGCGGCATCTCGCTGCATCACGCCGAAATCCGAATGAACCGGAATTCCGACCGCACGGGTCTTTGCCCTGCCGAGTCCGAGGGATTCGACGCGATCGGCGGCGGAGGAGCATGCGACCAGATATCGGTCGGCACTTTTCGTGAGCCAAACGCCATGCGGATGAAGATCCGTGACGCAAACGACAAGTCGTGACTCGAGAGTGCCGCGCTTGATCGCTTCGGCGATGACCCGTGCGCAAAGAAAGTGTGTGCAGAAGACGATATCGGGACGAAAGTTCATCAAGTCCGCCAAAAACCCGCGCATCGCGAATCTCTCGATACCCTCTCCCGCACTTGTGCCGTCACACACATGATCCGTTCGATCATAAATCCAACGTTGGAGCGACGGGATGGTCCGGATGACGCGGAGATACCCATTTCGATAGATACCGTTGAACCAGGCGGGTGCGTACGAAAGCGCTTCGAATCGAGTGACATCGAATCTCGGCGTCAGTATGTTGGAAATGACCTCCGCCGCGCGGCAATGTCCGTAACCCACGGCTGCCGTGCAGACCGCGACGCGCGGACGCTTCATGTCGGAATCTCCAAAGGCACTTCTTCGTCGGCGTATATCTTGGGTTCGATGCCTGCGTCGCTGAGCAGTTGTTCGATCGAAACGAGTTCCAGCGTGCCATCCGCGTGTTCGACGAGTGCGCTGGCTCGCTCGATGAAGTCGCCGCAGTTTGCATAGAGGATTTCGCCGTAGCGCAGCGCCGGCTGATGGATGTGGCCGCAAACGACGCCATGAAGTTCTCGATCCCGCGCCGCGGCGAGAACGGCGTCTTCGAAAGATGAGATGAAGGTGCAAGCTCCCTTGACCTTCAATTTGATGGCGGTCGCGAAACTCCAAGGCTTTGAGCCCACCAACGCACGCGCGGCGTTGACGGCGCGGTTGATCGCAAGGAGCTGGTCATAGGCGAGAGCTCCGATGATGCTCAACCATCGGGAATTTTGAACGACCAGGTCGAACTCATCGCCGTGTGTGACGAGCAGATGGCGACCGTCAGCCGTGCGATGCACCGCTTGACGGCTGATGCGAACGCCGCCGATATCGATACCGGCGTATTGGCGAAGGGAGTCATCGTGATTTCCGGGGACATAAGTAACAGACACACCCTTGCGCGCCAATTTCAGAATTCGCCGCACAACTTGATTGTGCGAGATCGGCCAGTGCCATTTCTGGCGCAACACCCAGAGATCGAGTATGTCGCCAACGAGATACAGGCGCTCGCACTCAAGATGCTTGAGAAACGCCGAGAGTTCATTGGCGCGAACGCCCTTGAGTCCCAGGTGGACATCGCTGATGAAAACAGTGCGATACGAGAATGCCATCGGATCCTCCGTGTGCCATGCCGCGCCGACTTTCCGTGCAGCATCGACAGAAGGATGACAGATCCGCGAGTCCAAAAGTGGCCGCGATCATGAACCTCGTTGAATCATCACATGTTCTGAATGAGTTCTTGATATTTTGACTTTGGCGGCGCTCAGCGAAGCAGGCCGCCCTGTCGGAGTGAATCCGTCACGACTTGCTCGACCGAGGCGTCGGTCGAGAGTATGAAGGAGGCGATGCCGCGCGCTGTGCATGCGTGTCGCCAGGATTCTTCGAACTTTTTGCGTTCGCGTCGATAGACTTCGACGGACTCCTCGCTCACCGTGACTTCTGATGTTCGGCCGCTTTCGATGTCGGTCAGCAACAGATCACCGAACAATCCGCGAGATTGCGCGAGGTCGGGATTCTCTTCGTCAGGTGCACGCACGAGTACGGCGTACGTGTCGAGTGCGCCGACTTGGGTGGCGGCGCCAAGCGCGTTCAAGCCCGTAGTCAGATCGGACTCGAAGAGCCAATCGGAAATCACGATCAGGATGCCGCGATTTCGGCGTGTTGATGCGAGCATGGTCGCGGCCCGGCTGAAGGAGTCCGTCGCTTGCTCGTGCGTCGCGTTGACTCGCAGTGACTCGAGCAGGAAGTCCGTCGCTCTTTTGATGTTCGTCTTCCCACGCATCGGTGCGAGCATGTTGAACTTGCCCGCGCCGAAGGTGGCAA
This sequence comes from Phycisphaerales bacterium, assembly GCA_046342165.1. Lineage (GTDB taxonomy): Bacteria > Planctomycetota > Phycisphaerae > Phycisphaerales > UBA1924 > JBEIUO01. Next base: position 5,402 of record JBKDPX010000445.1, read on the forward strand.
GGCTCACGCGGTTTTGGTTGAACAGTCCGACGGAGGCGAGCGCCGCGGCAAGCTTTGACGCGAACACGATTTTGGAAGGTGTTCCTGCGTCCATCGATGCGGAAATGTCGAGGGCGATGGTGAGGGAGAGATCTTCTTCTTCTCGAAACAGTTTGATCAAGAGCCTTTCGAAGCGCGCATACACATTCCAGTCGATGTGACGGAGATCGTCGCCCGGTGCGTAGTTTCGGAAGTCATCGAACTCAACGCTGCGGCCGCGGCGTTTGGATCGACGCTCGCCCGGAAGTTTTCCGGAGAGCATTTTGCGGCTGATCACATCGAGGGATTCGAGTCTCGCCGCCAAACGGGGATCGATGAGATCCTCGAGTGAGCGCGGACGTTCGGAATCCTGACGGATGAGCATGTCAGGATGGTACGGGAGTGATCAGCGAAGTTTGCGGGGATTCTCGGCCGGCTTGCCGTCGGCGAATTCCCAAACCGTGACCTTGAGGCGTCGAGCGCCCCAGGTCAGCGCTTGCTCGTGTGTCGGAAAGAGGACATCGAGGC
>JBKDPX010000446.1:0-2058 GCA_046342165.1 Phycisphaerales bacterium
CCCGCTTCGATGGAATGACCTCAAACCCCGCGCTTGATAGTCTCTAGGGTTCACGAGGCTAAGACAGAACAAGGGGAACATATGAAATCCGTCTCTCGCAAAACACAACGCGTGAATCTCACGTCGGCTTCTTCGACGGCCAAGAAACGAATGGCGACCAGCAATCCGCACAAAGGCAGCCGCGTCGAGCCTTCTTTTGTGCAGGACCGCAAGATCGGCGAACGCATACGCACCGCTCGCAAGCGTTCGCGTTGATGCCGCAGCCCGCAAAAACAAATCGGCCCCGACCGAAGCCGAGGCCGATTTAAGCTGTTGTCACTTCGATCGTCTTAGCGACGACGACGACGACCGGCGACCAAGCCACCGAGTCCGAGCAGCGCAGCGGCGCCCGGGGTCGGGACGAGCGTCCCGTTCACTTCAGTCATCATGCGGCTCGGGGAGGAGCCCGGAGGAGTTCCGAAAGCAAAGACAGCCTGGAAGGCTGCGGAATCAAGATAGTTGAACACTCCAAACGCGTTGATCGATGCACCCGTCGTCGGGGCGTTCACCACGCGCCAGCCATTGGCAGTGTTCCCCGCGTTCACGCCAGTGAACTCGACGCCGATCCACCAACCGCCGAGACCGGCGTTGGAAGTCGTTTCAAGGTTCAATGTCACACCTGAAACCGCGCCCGTGTTCACAAGTTGCGTGATTGAGCCACCGCTGTTCGAACCGATGCTGGCCGTCGAATAAATCAGATAGTTCGCGCCGCGACCGAATGTCTGAGTCACGCTGTCGTATGTCATTTCCGCTGCGTAGATGTTCAAGCCAACATCAACGCGGACGTTGGAAGTCGCGATGCGGCGGATACCGACAATCGCGCTTTCCACCTGGAGCTGGTTCTGTCCGGCGCCGATCGCCGTGAAGCAGTTCATGTAGGTGATCGCGCCGGCGCCCGGGTTGAATCGAGATCCGGTTTCGGTTCCACCACCGTAAACCAACGCGGCGTTCGCGCCCGAAACGCTTGCCAAGACCGCCGCTGCGGTCACACCATAAACAGTCTTACTCATCTCATCTCTCCTGAGACCTTTCGGCCTCGCTAGTAGCCGAGCCCCGACGCACACAATGTCGCGGGGCTTCGGCTTGCTCTCTCCGGAGCGGAGATTACCCCAATCCTGGCAAAACGGCAACACAATCCCTGTTTCGCAGGACGCATCAATTCGAAAACAAGTCCCATAACCGTCAAATACCCTCATCGGCAGCGATTTGCGATAGGACTCCCAGCCCCAGATTGTCCGTCGAAGCACTGATCAGAAGCCTGCCAGATGTCGCCCGGCGAAACATGATTGATGCCATTCATGTACGATCCGCGGATATCGCTGCTGACTGGCGATTCAAGGAGCAAGACATGAACTCGAGCAATCCAGCGCTTCGTCACGATGTCTTTCAATCCAATATCGACGCCTTCGACGGCCGAACGGCTTCGCGCCCTGATGCGATGTCGTTGACGGGAACCGTCATCAAGACAGGGATTCTCCTCATTCTGTGCATCGCTGCTGCAGGCGTCGCCGTCAACATGCTCCTCAAAGGAGCCGCAATCTCGTCCGGCGTGGCGATCGGTTTCGGAATCGGCGCCTTGGTGCTTTCGCTCATCATTGGCTTTGTACCCAGAACCGCGCCGTTTCTCGCACCGATCTACGCGGTGGTGAAAGGCTCACTCCTCGGCGCCATCAGTCTGTGGTATGCGGAAAGTTTCGGACGCGGCGGCGACCTGCTCATCGCCCAGGCCGTTGCTCTTACGTTCGGGATCTTTCTCGCGATGTTGCTCTGTTACGCAACAGGGCTCATTCGTGGCGGACCGCTGTTCACGCGGGTAATCACTGTCGCGATGATCGGCATCTGTCTCACTTACCTCGCGAACTTCATCTGCTCGTTGCTCGGCTTCACATTCATGGCGCCCCTCTTTGGAGCAGGATGGATCGGCATCGGCTTCAGCCTGCTTGTCGTAGGAGTCGCTTCATTCAGCCTCATCCTCGACTTCCAAATCGTCTCCAACGGCATCAGCAACGGCGCTCCCAA
>JBKDPX010000447.1:0-23156 GCA_046342165.1 Phycisphaerales bacterium
GACTACAACAACGACGGCTCGATTGACGGTGACGACGTGCTGAGCTTCTACGCCGATTGGGATGCAGCGGAGAACTGCGCGGACGTGGATGCTTCAGGCGGCGTCGACGGCGACGATGCGATCACATTCTTCGGCCTCTGGGATGCCGCCGGCTCCGGCAACAACGGCTGCTGATCGATCTCCGATCCGAACCCATCAACCCCCGTCGAAATCGACGGGGGTTTTTCATTGCGTTCGCGGCGAGGACCGGGAAATCCCTGTGAATCAAATTTCGTCCTGTAACCTCAGTTTTTCGCGCAACCAGAGGGGTTGTCGGGTTCGAATCTTGCCTGAAATCGGAGCAGGCTGTATCTTGTAAGGGGTATCAACCGCGTCGCTCCGATACATTCGTGGCGTCGTGGCATGTCGTTGACACGCTTTTGTTCGAAAGGTTTGATCATGAGAAATGCGGCTCGTTCGATCGGCACTATCGCTAGCCCGGCTCTGTTGCTCTTCATCGCCGCGCAAGCGAACGCTCAGTGCGCCAACGCGGTACCCGGTCCCGACGTGATTGTCGGCGACATTCCCGACGTGACGCACTGGACCACGAGCGGACCGATCAACGGCAAGCGCGCGTATTCGTTCGGAACTACAAGCTGCAACCTCGGCACCATCGCGTTGCATTGGGACGACACGACGAACATCTATCCCGTCATTTCTCAGAACATCTATCGATTGAAGGATGGCCGATTCGAACAACTCGGGCAGTCCTGGCTCAAGCACGGATTCTGTGCGCTTCAGGGCACGGTGTGTTGTTCGTGTGCGCCGGGCGGCACTTGCGATGACTTGTACCCCGGCTGCTCGGATCCCTATTCATCCGGACTGAACGGCTCGCAAGGCGGACTGGGACCGAAGTTCGAGATCGACGCCGCGGCAGGTTACATTCCGTTGAATTGGACGGCTGCGGGCGTGGTGGAAACCGGCGACACCCAGCAAACGATTTACAAGCGTCTGCAGGCGCCTCAGGCTGATTTGGCGAACCCGGGAGCGTTGTATTTCTTCGCCTCCACGTACATTCAGCCGCAGGACACCGAATACGGCAACGACCAAAACAGCCAGTCGTACCGCCGCATGACGGTGAACGCCTCCAACTACAACATCACCTTGAACGACGTCACCCAACGCGGCAAGAACGCGCTGTGGGCGTGGCGTGATCACGGACTCGGCGCGAACACCCCCGACCCGAGCGTCATGATCACTTCGGTGAACGATCTCTCCGTTCCGCCGCACAACAACACCACGAGCTACTGCCCCGGTGTCGCTGACGGCGGAAACTTCCTCCTCGGCAGCAAGGTCACAAGCCTCGGCAACGGCATGTACCACTACGAGTACGCGTTGCAGAATCACAACAACTATCGCTCAGGCGGTGCGTTCAGAGTCGCACTGCCCGCCGGCGCCGTGGTGACCAACGCGCAGTTCCGAGGCGTGCCGTACCACTCGGGCGAGCCGTATGTGAACACGCCGTGGAACGTTGAAATCTCGGAGACGGAAATCATCTTCCGCACACCCGAGACCTTCGCGCAAAACGCGAACACCAGCGCTCTGCGTTGGGACACGATTTACAACTTCCGATTCGATTGCAACGTTCCGCCGACAACCGGCAGTGCGACGATCGATCTGTTCCGTCCGGGCGCGCCGACCGATGCGAACTTCCTGACCACGGGAGGCCATGTCCCCGCGAACACGGGAGTCACCCCGTACCTGCCTCCGAACGACAACTGTGCGAACGCGATCTCGGTCGAATCGGGCACGACCTATTTCAACTCGTCGAACGCCACAACGGACGGCCCCGACGAGCCGACCAACTGCACGAACCTCGGGTACACGCAGATCGGCAACGATGTGTGGTTCAAGTGGACCGCGAACACCAACGGAACCGTGACCGCTGACACATGCGGATCGAGCTTCAATACGAAGATCGCGATTTACGCGGGTTGCCCGACGGGACCGAACACGGCCATCGCCTGCAACGATGACGGCACCGCTTGCGCATCGGGCACGAGCGCGAGCGATCTGAGCTTCTCATGCGTTTCGGGGACGACCTACTACTTCCGCGTCGGCGGATTCAACGGCGAAACGGGCGCGGGTCGATTGACGCTCAATACGCCCACGTTGCAGCCTCCGTCTCCGCCCCCGCCGCCCTCCAACGACTCTTGCACAACCGGTGCGAAGTGGATCGCGGACGGCCTGGCGCAGACCGGCAGCACCGCGCTCGCGTCGAATGACGGCACCGCAACGTGTGGCAACTCGTCTTCATCGCGCGACGTGTGGTTCAAGTACCGTCCGATGACGGGCGGCACCGTCGTCGTGTCAACCTGCGGCAGCGCGTTCAATACCGTGCTGAGCGTTCGCAGCGGCTCTTGCACCGGTTCTCAGAACACGTGCAACGACAACACCACCACATGCACGACGAACACCAATGCTTCTCGCGTGTCGTTCGTCGCGTCCCCCGGCGGTCTGTACTACATCCGTCTCGCGGGCAACGGCACCGAAGCCGGCAATTACTCGATCACCGTCACAGGCGGCGGCGGACAGTTGCCTCCGAGCAACGACAACTGCTCAGGTCGCGCGCCGATCACCAATGGATCTCGTGCGTTCACCACGATCGACGCGACGACGGATGGTCCGACGCATACCGGTTGCAACTTCAACGCCGACAACCAGATCGCCAACGACATCTGGTTCACCTACTCCGCACAGCAGACCGGCACGCTCACGCTCGCAACTTGCGGTGCCGATTTCAACTCGAAGATCGCCGTGTATTCCTCCTCCGGTTGCGGCAACTTCGAAACTCGACTGCTCAACTGCAGCGATGACGGCTGTGGCGATGACGCCTCAGTCTCACTGCCTGTGACCCAAGGCCTCAACTACACCATCCGCGTCGGTGGCGCGAGCAACGCGTGGGGCAGCGGAACACTCACCGCCACCCTCGTGACTCCTCCCAGCTGCGCATGGCAGAACGATAACTGCTTTGCCGACTTCAACAACGACGGTGGCATCGATGGCGATGACGTCATCGAGTTCTTCGCTCGTTGGGATGCAGGCAACACCTGCGCCGATGTCGATGCCTCAGGCGGAGTCGATGGCGACGACGTCATCGGGTTCTTCGGTGCTTGGGACAACGGCGGCGCCGGTCAGCCGGGCTGCTGATCACCGGCCATCACAGCGAATTCAACCCCCTTCCCTTGCGGAAGGGGGTTTTTCATTGGCTCCATATGAATGAGCCGCGCTGCGGCAATGTTCATCCGACGGATTCGATCCAACCACCGCCCAGAACGGATCCGGAATCATCGTACATGACCACGGCCTGGCCCGGCGCGACAGCGGACTGAGGCTCTCGGAAATGCACCACAAAGCGTCCTGAGCGCCCCGAGGGCTTGGAGGCATCCGACGCAGCCCCATCGCTCGGCAGGGCCTCCACGGTCGCCTCAACCGCCGGCGTGTTGTAGCGATACTTCGCCATCACGGGCAATCGAACTCCCGGCGCGGGAATGTTGATCAACCAATTCGCCTCCGCGGCGATGCACTTTGAACTCAGCAGACTCTCCTTGGACCCGACCACCACACGATTGGCGGTTGGGTCTCTGCCGACGACGTAGATCGGATATCCGAGCGAGACGGAGACTCCGCGGCGCTGTCCGATCGTGAAGCGATGTTGCCCTTTGTGAGTGCCCAACACCTTGCCGGATTCATCCACGATCTCACCTTCCCGAACCAAGTCGGGGCGGCGTCGCTCCACCAGTCCGGCGTAGTCGTTGTCCGGAACGAAGCAGATCTCCTGTGAATCAGGCTTATCGAACACGGGGAGACCGAACTCCCGAGCCAAATCGCGAACCTGTGACTTTGGCATGCCGCCAACCGGGAACATCATCGACGCCAGTTGCTCGCGCGGCACACCGAACAGCACATAACTCTGATCCTTCGAAACATCGAAACCTCGGCGCATGCGAAACTCATCCCCATGCCGCTCGATCCGCGCATAGTGGCCGCTGGCGACGAAATCGGCGCCGATTTGCTTCGCATACTCGTGCAACTTGCCGAACTTCAGCCAATCGTTGCAACGCACGCACGGATTGGGGGTTCTTCCCGATGCGTATTCATCCACGAAGTAATCGATGATGCGCCCGAAGTCCTTCTTGAAGTTGCAGACATAGAACGGAATGCCGAGTTGAGCCGCGACTTCACGCGCATCCGCCGCGTCCGCGATCGAGCAGCAACCTTGATGACCGATTTTCAGAGGAACGTTCGTGGTCTGCGCCGCGTCCGCGGGCGTAAGTTCGTCGAGTCGCTCCCCCGGCGACCCGAGCCGCATAAAACAACCGACGACCTCATATCCATCGCGACGCAATATCGCCGCGGCGACGGAGGAATCGACTCCCCCGCTCATCGCGACAAGCACTTTGCCTTTGGATACAGCCACCGATCCCCCGTCGATCACTTCGCTTCGGCCGCGCCTTCAGTACCGAGCAGATCCTCGATCGCCTTCGCGAGCGATTCATCATCGGGCTTCACGCGCGATCCGAAGCACGAAACAACCTCACCCTTGCGATTCAAAAGATACTTCGTGAAATTCCACTTCGGCGCCTCGCCCTGCGGCTTGGGGGCGGACGCGATGGCACGGTACAGATCGCACACGTCCGCACCTTTGACGGAGACTTTCTCGAACATCGGGAAGGTCACCTGGTACTTGTCGAAGCACGTTTTCTTGATGTCGTCGGAACCGCCGGGCTCCTGTCCGCCGAAATTGTTCGCCGGAAAGCCGAGGATCACGAGTCCGCGATCCTTGTACTTCTTGTAGAGCTCTTCGAGTCCCTTGTACTGGCCGGTATACCCGCACTTACTCGCAACATTCACAATCAAGACGACCTTGCCTTTGTACTGCGAGAGATCCTGATCCTTGCCGTCGATGTCCTTCATCGTGCGGCCGAGCACATCCTGGGTCTTTGATTCCTGGGCCGCAGGTGCCACGGGAACTGCATCCTGCGCGAGCGTTGGCGCGGACCAAACGGACACAAGACCTGCGAGAAGGATGAAACCGAAAATCCGCTTGTTCATAGGACACGAACTCCCTGATGAGTGCCGACGCGGGCGCGCGGCGGTGTTTGAGTTTATACAGTCAACCATGGCGACCCTGACCCGCATCTTCCGATTCTCCCCCGGCCGGTCCGGGGAGGAGTACGCGAACGGCTTCGCGGGTTCGCCCCGTATCCGTTCGCTCGAGCGCTATTTCGAGATGCGCGTTCGTTGCCGAGGCGAGGTGGATCCCTCAACTTCGTATCTGCTCGATATCAAGCGCATCGATCGCGCGATGGAGAAGATTGTTCTCCCCCCGGTCACCCAAGCCTTGGCGACACACGGGGATCATGCGGATCCGGTTGCACTGCTGCGGTCGGTGATCGCCCCTCTCAACGATGAACTGTCGGGACTGCTCGCGTCACTTCGCTGGCAACTCTCTCCGACCTATTCGCTCGAAATGGAGACGTCCGACATGAGTCAGGTGTTGATTCGTCAGTGGTTCGATTTCGCCGCGGCGCATCGACTGCACAATCCGGCGCTCAGCGTCGAAGAAAATGTGCGGCTCTACGGCAAATGCAACAACCCCAACGGCCACGGACACAACTACCGATTCGAACCATGCGTGGCGATGCCGACCGACGCGAAGGGCGGCGAAGTCTTCACGCTGGCCATGCTCGAGGAATGCTCCAAGCGCGTGCTGCTCGATCGATTTGATCACAAACACTTGAACGAAGACACACTCGAGTTCAAGCAACCCGGGGGCGTCAATCCGTCGGTCGAAAACATCGCCAAGGTCTTTTTCGATCTTCTCGGGCCCGAAATCACCCGCAAGTGCGCCAAAGCCAAACTCGCGAGCATGACCGTCTGGGAAACTGATCGGACCTCAAGCACCTATCCCGCCTGAGCGATTCAGGTCGGCGACTTGTTCGTGCCAGCGATTTCACTTTGAGAAGATCCGCCGCGGCCTTACAATGCGGGCATGAACGTCGGCGAGTTCCTTTTGAAAAAAGGTGTGTTGACGGCGGAGCAATTCGAACGCGCCGCCGCGGAAATCTCGCAGACCGGCGGAACCTACGAGCGCATTTTGGTTCGCATGGGCCTGGCGACCAAAGCACAGGTACTGGAAGCGGTCAGCGCGCAGTTTCACATTCCGATCGTTGATCTCTCGACGATGTCCGTCGATCCCGTTGTGCTCAATGCGCTGCCCTCCAAAGTGGTTTTCGGGAAGCGCTGTGTACCGGTAGCGAAGGACGGCAACACCCTGACGGTCGCGACCGGCGATCCGACGGATTTGGCGGGGTTGGATGAACTGCGGCTCGTCACGGGCTGCTCGATCGAAATCGCCCTTGCTGACGAGGAGGATCTTCACAAGTTCATTCGCGCGAACTACGGAGTCGGCGGCGACACCCTGGACGCGATGGCGGCGGGTCTGAATCAGAACGCGGTGCTCGTCGAATCCAAACCCGGCGACGATGTCGATCAGGCGCAGGAAGCGTCGGTGATCAAACTCGTGAACGATCTGCTCACGGAGGCGATTCTTGATCGCGCGACGGACGTGCACATCGAACCGTATGAGCACGAGCTAACGGTTCGCTATCGCATCGATGGTGTTCTGCAACGCGCAAATGTGCCGCCGACCATCAATCACTTCGGCGCGGCGATCATTTCACGCATCAAGATCATGGCGAACATGAACATCGCTGAAAAGCGGCGTCCGCAAGACGGCCGTATTGCGATGAAGGTTCGTCCGCAAGGTCAGCCGCCGCAGGATTACGACCTTCGCGTCAGTGTCATTCCGATGCTGCATGGCGAAGGAGTCGTCCTTCGTGTGTTGAGCAAAACCGCCGTTCTCATGTCGCTGAACGATTTGGGAATGCCTGCAGGCGTTCTGGTTCGCTGGGACAAGATGATCCAAAGGCCGCATGGCATCTTGCTCGTGACCGGCCCGACGGGATCGGGAAAGTCCACGACGCTCTACGCATCGCTGAATCGAATCGTCAGCGATGAAGTCAAGGTGATCACGATCGAGGATCCCGTGGAGTATCACGTGACGGGCGTGAATCAGATCCCCGTGAATCACAAAGTGGGATTGGATTTCGCGAGCGGACTGCGCTCGATTCTGCGTCACGATCCCGATGTGGTGATGATCGGAGAAATCCGCGACAAGGAAACGGCGGAGACCGCGATTCAAGCGTCATTGACCGGTCACTTGGTCTTCTCGACCTTGCACACCAACGATGCGGGCGGTGCGGCGACTCGTCTGCTCGACATGGGAGTTGAGCCGTTTCTGGTGTCATCTTCCGTGGAGGGCGTGCTCGCCCAGCGATTGGTTCGTCGATTGTGTCCGTTGTGCGCTCGCGCCGCGGAACCGGACACGGTGGAACTGCCCGAAGGATTCGCGCCGGATTCGGAAGATCGATTTATGGTCGAGACGGGTTGCCGCGAGTGTCGAAACAGCGGATTCAAAGGCCGCGTCGGCGACTATGAGCTCTTGAGCATGAATGACCGACTCCGTCACTGCGTGATGGAACGCATGTCCGGCCCGGCCATCGTGAGCGCTGCACGAGAGACGGACAGCCTGCATCTGCTGATCGAAGACGGTATCGCCAAAGCGCGCAGGGGCGTGACCACGGTTGAGGAAGTGGCCTCCGCCGTCACCGCGTGAGATGTCGTAAACTTCAAGCGAGTGCCGAATCCGCAACGCATCCTGATCATTCGACCCAGCGCCTTGGGTGATGTCGCGCGCAGTGTTCCGGTTTTGTTTTCGCTGCGGGAGGCCTTCCCTGACGCGCGAATCGATTGGCTGGTGCAAGACTCATTCATCGATGTGATTCGCGCGCACCCCGCACTCACCGAGGCGATTCCATTTCCACGCAATGACTTTTCGCGAATGGCGCGCCAATGTCGCGTGCCTTCGCTCATCAAGTATCTCTCGACCCTGCGCGATCGTCGATACGACCTTGTGTTGGACTGTCAGGGGCTCTTTCGCAGCGGACTGCTTGCGTGGAGCACTCGCGCGCCGATGCGAATCGGTCATGCAGACGCGCGGGAACTCGGCTGGCTCGGACTGACGCGGCGCGTGCCTTGCGAGACGCACCTGCACACCGTTGATCGGATGCTGACTCTTGTCGAAGCACTCGGCATTCACGCACGACGCGACGAAGCCGCGATGAAACTCCACACGCCGACAGAGTCGTCCGGCTTCCTTCGCGCCAACGGGCTTCTTTCGAACAACTACATCCTCCTCGCGCCGACGAGTCGCTGGCCCGGCAAACAATGGCCGGCTTCGAAATTCGCACAGCTTGCCGAAGAACTCGCCCGAGATGGCCGAACGATCGTGATCGTCGGGTCTCAATCTGAAGCGAACTCAATTGAGCCGCTGCTGAATCTCACCGCGAAGCATCCGAGCATTCGATCGTTCATCGGCGGCACCAAACTCGCGGAACTGATGAATCTCATCGAGCACGCATCCGTCGTGGTCGCCAACGACTCAGCGGCGCTCCACATCGCCGTTGGATTCCATCGCCCGACGGTGGCGCTCTTCGGTCCAACTCGCATCGATCGCGTCGGACCTTACCGTCGCGACGGCGATGTGATCCAACACGTCGTCGCACATGATCACTTCAATCACAAAGACACCGCCACAGGCCGGGCGATGATGGATCGGATTTCAGTTGCGGAAGTTCTGAGTGCGACGCGCGAGCGAGTTACTGCAAACTCTTGACGTCCGACGGACGTCGCACTTGATACAGCACGGGCAACACGTGATTACGTCCCTCGTACACCAGGACGCGACCGCTCATTGTGAATGACAGATCATCGCCGTGAGTTCGCGCGGCGGCCTCCATATTCGTCAACATCGCGCACGGCACAATCAACATCGGCGGTGAGGCGGGGCTGTCCGGATCGTTGTCGAACGCAAATCCAAGTCGGCCGCCCGCGCTCTTGACTCGAATCAACCGACCGCGACGACTGTTGATCAACGTTCCTTCGGCGACCAGACGCTCCGCGGAACCATCGGCTTCGGCGGCGGATTCACCGGAAGGAGTCTGTTCGGCGGGCTGATCTGTATCGGGAGCGGGATCAAGCATGCGCTCACCGCCGCGCTCATTCTCGAGTTCGCGGATCAAGTCCTCCACCCGCGGATCCAACTCCGGTTTCGTTTCTTTGGGTTGAGTTTCCGGCGACTTCGGCGGAGCAACTTGCGGTTGCTCGGTCGTTGGTTCAACCGAAGCCTGCTTGATCGAATAGGCGGTCAGCAGTAAGTACTGGCGATTTCGATAGACATAGACCTGTCCGGAGAGTGTGACTTTCAGGTTCGCGTCCGCGGCCTTGGTGGCTGATTCCAACTGAGCCAGCTTCTGAGATGGAATCAACACGAAGGGCTGCGCCGCGGCTGATTTGGACTTGCCCGAATCGTTCCCATCGGGGAGAAAGATCACATCACTTCCCGCTGTACGAAAGAGAACGCCGGACATCGCGTTGATCATCGATCCCTCCGCCAAAAGGCGGCGCCCGACCAGATTTTTCGGATCAAGAGAGGGATTGCGCACGGAAGGCGCCGGAGTCGGCTGTGCAGGAGGCACATTCGGCGCGATAGGCTCCTCCGTCAACTTCCGTGGGCCGGAGGGAATCTCCTGAGCGATGACGGTCCCGCCGCTCATCAGGAGCGTGACGACGACCGAGAAACTCATGAACCCGTTCCGAGTGCGTGCTGGCATGCCTGAAGTGTATCGCACTCAGGTCACCCCCACGGATTATGCCGACTCGCCTCAGCCTCGTTGACTACAAATTCACGGTGAGTTCCGAAGTACCACATCACGACCGACGCGCGTTGATCGCGCAGGCTCGGACCGCTGATCACGCGGAGCTCGCGGAGTTGCTCGTTGACGGCGCCGCCTCCGGGAGTTTCGAGAAGTTCGATCGCCGAGCACGCGAATCGATCGCGCAGGTTTCGGCTCGATCGGCGAGCCATCCGGTGATCAGTTTTGACGAGAGTCTCCCGATCAATTCGCGTCGTGTTGAACTCGCCGAGTTGATTCGCGCCCATCAAGTCTCCGTGATCTGCGGAGAGACGGGCTCCGGCAAGACGACGCAGCTTCCGAAGATCTGCTTGTCCATCGGCCGTGGAACGCGCGGGATCATCGGTCACACCCAGCCGCGGCGGATCGCGGCACGAAGCGTCGCACAGCGAATCGCGGACGAACTGCAGGTCTCCATCGGCGATCTCGTCGGCAGCAAAGTGCGATTCAACGACTCCACCGGAGATTCCACCGCGATCAAACTGATGACTGATGGCATATTGCTCGCGGAAACACAGCATGATCCGACGCTCAGCGCATACGACACCATCATCATCGACGAAGCTCATGAACGATCACTGAACATCGACTTTCTCCTGGGCTATCTGAAAACCCTGTTACCGAGGCGGCCGGATTTGAAGGTCATCGTGACCTCCGCCACCATCGATCCGAAACGATTCAGCGACTTCTTCGGAGGTCCGCGCATCGCGCCCGTCGTGGAGGTATCGGGTCGCATGTACCCCGTTGAGATTCGCTATCGCCCCATCGGGCGAGCGGATGATCCCGATCGGGATGTCTCTCTCGCGGTCGCCGATGCGGTGAGCGATCTCTGCTCGACACGCTATCCCAAGGGGGATGTGCTGGTCTTTTTACCCGGCGAAAAGGAGATCCGACTGGCGGCCGACACCATTCGCCGCGAAGATTCCGTCAAAGCGGAAGTCTTGCCCTTGTTCGCGAGATTGACGGCCGAGGAGCAGGATCGAGTCTTCCGCCACTCCGACAATCGACGCGTCATTCTCGCCACCAACGTCGCGGAAACATCACTCACGATCCCGGGCATTCGATACGTGGTGGACACAGGCGTCGCACGCATCAATCGTTTTGATCCGATCTCGAAGATTCAGCGATTACATGTCGAACCGATTTCCCGCGCTTCGGCCAATCAGCGATCAGGACGCTGCGGCCGAGTCTCGGAAGGTGTGTGCATCCGTCTCTATGCCGAGGAGCATTTCAAATCACGCGATGCGTTCACCGATCCCGAGATTCTGCGGACAAGTCTCGCGTCAGTGCTTCTGACGATGAAATCGCTTGATCTCGGCACCATCGAGAACTTTCCGTTTATTGATTCACCCGGCGACGCGGCGATACGCGAAGCCGCGCTGACGCTGTTCGAACTCGGTGCGACCACGTCTGCGGATTCGGATGCGGAGCTCACTGAGGTGGGACGAACGCTGGCCAGACTTCCCGTCGATCCGAAGATCGGGCGCGTGATTCTGGCGGGATCGACGCTCGGATGTCTCAAAGAGGCTTTGCCCCTCGCCGCGGCGTTGTCGATTCAGGATCCCCGAGAACGCCCCGCTGATCGACAGGTGCAGGCGGACGCGGCGCATTCTCTCTTTCGCGACGAAACATCGGATTTTCTCACGCTTCTCAACATCTGGGACGAGTTTCGAGAAACTTCCGATGACGGGTCCGGCGCGCTTCGTGCTTGGTGTCGTGAACATTTCATTTCGTTCATTCGGATGCGCGAATGGATTGACACCTTTCATCAGCTGCGCGAGCTTTGCAACGACTTGGGGATGAACACCAACTCCTCCTGTCGCGGAGATACGCGCAGGATACACGGCGCCGTGCTGACCGGACTGATTTCGAATGTCCTGTGCCGCGATGAGTCCGGCTCGGGACACGAGTACTCGGGACCGCGCGGACTCAAGGCATTCATCTTTCCGGGATCAGCGCTTTTCAAGAAGTCCCCGAAGTGGATCATGGCCGCTGAGATCGCTCACACCACGAAGATCTTCGCTCGAACCGTCGCGCGCATCGATCCGGAGTGGATCGGCGATGTCGCACCCCAGGTCTTCAAGCGCGAATTGAGCGACCCCCACTTTGATCCGGCCAGCGGAGAGGCGACCGTCTTTGAACGCGTGACGTTCAGCGGACTCGGTGTCGTCCCGCGACGCCGCGTTCCGCTTGCACCGATCGACCCGAGCGCGGCGCGCAGACTCTTCCTCACGCATGCGTTAGCCGCCAATCGACTGGAGATCGAAACTCCGTTTGTCGAGCACAATCGCCGCGTGTTGCGCGAAGGCGAGTCCATCGAATCAAAGTTGCGTCGAAAGGGCGTGATTCGATCCGCCGACGAACTCGCGGATCGATTTGACCTCGTCATTCCGCAACATGTCGTTGATCGCGCCGGTTTCATTCATTGGCATTCGACGGCTGATGACGCGGCGCGTCAGAAGTTGTTACTGAATCCGATCGAACTTCTGAATTCGCAGTTGGATACCAACACCATCGCACGCGATTACCCGGACACCATGAATCCGGGGCGGGGTTCAGAGTGCACCGTTCATTACGAGTGGGATCCGGGCAAGGAATCAGACGGCGTTTCGATCATTGTGCCGCTGTTGCGTCTTGATGAAGTCGACTTGAATGCGATGGAGTGGTGCGTTCCGGGGATGCTGAGCGAGAAGATTCATGCCATGCTGAAAGCTCTCCCGCGAGGATCACGCGACAATCTGGACAAGCGTTCGCCGCTCGGCGATGTGGCCCGTGAAGTGTCGACGGTCATCGAGTTCCGCAAAGGAACATTGGTTGACGCCATTCGTGAAGCCATCACCGCGCTCTACGACATCGTGATCGATGCGAACACGTTGAACACGACATCGATTCCCGAGCACCTGCGGATCCGACTCTGCGTCGTTGATGATCATGGCAAGTCGCTTGGCGAATCCCGCGATATCGAGGCGCTCAAATCGCGCTTGGCGGGACGACTCGCCAAAGCCCGATCTGGACAAGCCAGGCGACTGTACGAACGCGACTCGATCACGACATGGGACTTTGACCCCCTACCAGAATCAGTAACAGTCGACGGCGCAATCACGGCGTTTCCGATGCTCCTCGATGTTCACGAGAGCGTTCGGATCACACTTGGCGCAACCGCTTCACAAGCAAGCGCCTCCACTTGGCTCGCGACGCGCAGGCTGTTCGTGCTCGCGCTCCTTGATGAACTCGACCCACTGATCGATTCAATCGGCGGACTTCATGACGCCATCCGGCATTTCAAGGCGCTCGGATCAGAGAGCGAATTGCGCGACGGATTGCGGTTACTCATCGTGGAGTCAGTGTTCATGACCGGAAAGGGTCCCGTGAATTCGCGTGTTGAATTCGAGACCCGTTTGAACGAGTATCGCGGCCGACTCGGCCAGTCGACGCAGGAAGTCGGCAACATCATCTGCAGGGCGCTGGAGTCGCGCTTCAAGGTTGCGGGAAGATTGGCCGGCGGTACGCCGCGTCTCTGGGCTGACAGCATCGCGGACATTCGCGAACACGCGGCGTATCTCATGCCCAAAGGCTTCATCTCATTGACCAAATGGGAACGCATTCGTCACTACGCGCGTTATGCCGAATCGATGAGGGAGCGACTCTTCAAACTTCGCGAAGACGGCTCCGGTGTCGAGAAGCCGTCACTCGCGAAGTTCGGTCCGTACTGGAAGAAGTACACGGCCTTCATCGCGACGGCGATGAATCGCGAACGAGCGCAAGCCACGCTTGAAGGCGAAGCCCGAAAGTCACCGAACACCACTTCGAAGGCGCCGCTCCCCCAGACCCGTCGAACCGGACAAACAGTCAATGTGGATGCCGGAGAGTGGACGCTGATTCCGGGGAATCTGCCATCACAAGTCGAGCAATATCGATGGATGCTCGAAGAGGCGCGCATCGGCGCGTTCACGCCTGAACTCGGCGTTTCGTTTGACGTCAAACTTCTTGACGAAGCCTCAGGACGCTTCGATTCAAACGCCTCGGAAGCTAAGAAGAAAACGCGATGACGATCGCCGCGGCGACCAGCGCCATGGCGATGATCGACCCGAGGATGATCCAAGTCATGGGCGATCCCTCCGACCGGTGAGGAAGTTCGACCGCCGGCATGGATGCAGCGTCGACCTGTGATGACGGGCGCGTCGGAGGATTCTCGAACATATCACTCTCGATGCCCTGTTCGGCGATCTTTGATCTGTGCTGGGGAGGCACATCATGAATCGAGGAGTATGTCCATTGTGTTCCCTCATCATCCACGATGCGAACGACCCCGCTCGGGGTGTCATCCGGTGGCCGACTCGTGAAGTTGGACTGACCTTTTGCCATATCCGCGTTCAAAAGGGCAAGACGGCGGTGGATGTCACATCATCAGCCGTGTTCATCTCGCCATCGGGCCCCGCCGAGCGATAGGTGACGGATGTCGCGCCGCCCTGCGCTCCGGCGAAACTGAATGTCATCTCCTTCCCCCAGCGATCATTGAAGGCGCCGGGAGAATCCAGATCAGCGGGAGTCGTCGGCAACTTGCCGTCATGCTCTTGGCGATACTGCGCGATCAAAATCGAGAGTTGCTGGGCATTGATGGCAAAGCCCAGTTCCACGCCTGTGTCCCGCGCCTTCTTTATCTCGCCGAGGTAGCCGGAACCACCCCCGGCAGATCCGCCGGAACCGCCTCCGGATACGCCGAACATCATGTACAACACGATCGCCACGACGATCAACAGCGCGAGCAAGCCGAACGCTGCATTCCCTCGACGATTTCGTGCTTTCGACTCCATGCGTGCACTCCTGAGCTAGATGGTATTCACCCCTCGCAACCAACGCCGATCACTCGGGCGCATCACGAGAGAAGTCGGATACAGTCCAGCATCATGCAAGGCGTTCGGTTGTACAAGTATCACGGAGCCGGAAACGACTTTCTCATCCGTGACACGGTCGCGGACGGTGAGTATCCGACTTTCGAACAACTTCAAGCGCTCGCACCGAGTCTCTGCGCGCGATACACCGGGATCGGGGCGGACGGACTGCTCGTTCTTGACCAAGTCGATGGGCTTTGGCGGATGCGCGTGATCAATTCAGATGGCTCCTGCGCTCAAATGTGCGGGAACGGCTCTCGCTGTGTCGCGCGACATCTGTTTGAACGCCACGGGGTTCAATCCGGCAACTTTGACCTCATAACAGGCCGCGGCACACTCAAGATCTCCATCAACTCGCGGGATTCAGAATTCATGGACGCCACCGTCGACATGGGTTCTCCGATTCTTGATGCGCCGAGTATCCCGATCATCGCTGACATCCAAGCGGATCCGCTTCGACTCGCGCTTCCAACCGAGTATCGAACTCCTCGGATGCCCGAAGTGATCGATGGATCTTTCGCGGCGGTATCCATGGGCAATCCCCACGCCATTTTCATCGTCGATGATCTTTCAAACATCGAGATCCAAGCTGTCGGGCCTGTGCTCGAAACCGCTTCCGTCTTCCCGCAACGAGCGAACATCCACTTCGCACAGGTGCGAAGTCGGACGAAAGCACGAATCGTCACGTGGGAACGCGGGGCGGGAGCGACGCTCGCATGTGGCACGGGTGCATGCGCCACACTCGTTGCGCTTCATCTCAAGGGATTGCTTGAACGAACAGCCGACATTCAGGTGCCCGGCGGAACACTGAGCATCTGTTGGCGCAAGTCAGATGGTCATGTGATGATGACGGGCCCAGCGGCGTTTGTCGCTGTCGTCAATACATAACGCGGAAGGCCGTACGCATAAAGCCGCGGATGCGGTCGCGAAAGCGCTGATGTCGATGGCCTCCGGCTTTCGGCGAAGTGCCCCGGCCGGTGTCACCATTCCGGCCCGCCGTTGTAGCGGCCGTAAATGTCCGCCATCGCCTGCACCATCTCGCCGAGGGTGCAGTTGGCGAGCGCGCCATCGACCAACGCAGGCATGACGTTGGTCTTGTGGATTCCGGATGCGACGACATCAATGCCGAGTTCGTTCACCGGCGTGTAAGCCTCGCCCCGACATGCGAGCCGGATGTTCTGCAGAGCGCGCTCAACCATCTTCGGATCGCGGCGAGCCTTGAAGGCCTTCAAGCGCGCAACCTGATCGACCTCGACTTGCGCAGAGATGTTCAAGATGTCGATCGGACGCTTTTCATCGTTATCGGCGTACGCGTTGACTCCGACGATGATTCGATCGCCGGCCTCGCATTCCTCGCTGAATCGATAGCTGGCTTCGGCGATGGAGCGACGGAAGTAGCCGCGGTTGATTCCCGCGACACACGATCGACCATAGTTGGTTCGACGCGCGTACGCCGGGTGACTCTCAAGTGCGGCACCCTTCTCGATCTGACGCACGGAGTTGCGCGGACCGCCGTTGCCGTAGTCGCCCATGTCGTCGATCTCGGCGATGAAACGCAGCGCCTCCTCTTCCATTTTGTCCGTCATCTGCTCGATGAACCAACTGCCGCCCAGCGGATCGACCACACGGGTGACTCCGGTTTCGTGCGCGAGAAACTGCTGTGTGCGCAGCGCGACCGTCACCGCCTGCTCCGTCGGAAGACCGAGTGTTTCATCCATCGAATCGGTGTGCAACGACTGGCATCCGCCGAGCACCGCGGCCATCGCCTGATAGGCGACGCGCACGATGTTGTTCAGCGGCTGTTGCTCCGTGAGCGAGCAGCCTGCGGTCTGGACATGCGTTTTCATGAAGAGCGAACGATCGGACTTCGCGCCGTAACGATGGCGCATCGCACGCGCCCAGATGCGGCGCGCAGCGCGGAGCTTGCAGATCTCCTCGAAGAACTCGTTGTGCGAGTTGAAGAAGAACGAAAGCCGCGGCGCGAAGCTCTCCACGTCCAACCCGCGCTCGATGCACGCTTCGACATATTCCATGCCGTCTCTCAGCGTGAACGCGAGTTCCTGCGGCGCCGTGCTTCCGGCTTCGCGGATGTGATAGCCGGAGATCGAAACGCTGTTCCATTTCGGCACGAACTTGCTTTGAAACTCGATCGTGTCCACCACCAGTTTCACACTGGGCTCGGGCGGATAGATGAACTCGTTTTGCGAATGGAACTCTTTGAGAATGTCATTCTGCAGGGTGCCACCCAAGGTGGACCATGAAATGCCGCGTTGCTTGGCCATGGCGAGATACATCGCCCAAATCACGCACGCCGGACCGTTGATGGTCTGGCTGACCGTCACTTCACCGACCGGGATGTCCGCGTACAGACGATGCATGTCCTCGATGGTGTCGATGGCGACGCCGCACTTGCCGACCTCTCCCATCGAGAGATCGTCATCGCTATCGCGTCCCATGAGCGTGGGCAGATCGAATGCCGTCGAGAGTCCGGTGTTGGCCTTGGTTCCCTTGGCCGCGCTCAAGAGGTACTTGAATCGCTGGTTGGTGTCATCCGCTGAACCGAAGCCGGCGAATTGGCGCATCGTCCACAGTCGCGTCCGGTAGCCCTCCGGAAAGAGACCCCGCGTGTACGGATAAGCACCCGGCACGGCGACATCCCGCTCCAGGTTCGAGAGCGACTCCGCCTGCTTGAATCCCTGCGCTTGGGGTCCGTAGGCCGGATCGAGCACGATCCCGGAGATCGTGACGGCCTGTGGATCAAGCGGCGGAACCGACGGAGAAACGCTTCGGGTGCTGGTCGTTGACATGGCCTGAAATCTTAGGACATCAACTGTTTACGAGCCTTGCGGGAGTCCCAACGAAAAAGCCGCCGACCCTTGAGGCCGGCGGCTTTGAAATTACGATCAATCGACGATCAGTTCATGACCACGATTTCAACGCGACGGCTCTTCGCATCCGTCGAGCGCAGCTTCGTGGAACCGTAACCAACGGAGCTGATGCGGCCGTTGCTCACACCCTTGCTCACGAGATACTTCTCGACGCTTTCAGCGCGAGCCTGGCTGAGCGCTTCATTCGACGCCCACTTGCTCTTCTTGATCGGGTTCTTATCGGAATAGCCCTGAACCTCGATGGAGTTGCCCGAATATTTGCGCTTGATCTCAGCGGCAATGCTGTCGAGCTTCTTCTTGGCCGCACTGGTCAGATCCGCGGAGCCTGACGAGAAGGTGACATCGCCCGCCAACTCAACGACCATGTTGCCATCGCCGTTGCGGTTGAAGTTCGAACCACCACCGCCGCTGTTGCCTCCGTCAGTCCAACCGCCGCCGCCGGCGCCCGCACCGCCACCGGCCTGCGCGGCAGCGAGATTCGCCTCAGCCTGCGTCAGACGAGCGGCGAGATCGCGGTTCTGCTGCTCGAGTTGCGCGTTCTTCTCGCGCTGCTCGGCAGCCTCCTGCTTCGCCAACTCATACTCACTCTTCTTGACGCGGTTGCATCCGCCGAGCATCGTGCTCGCACCAAGCACCGCGACAAGACCCAAGAAACCGAACTTCCGTGTGAAATTTCCAGCGACGCTCCGTCCCATCGTCGAGACCCTCATGAATGAAGTCGTGATGCAAACTCCGCGGCGAGAAACCGTTCTGCCACGCGTTGCGCCTCATCCTATCGGCTTCAATCGCGACAGGGCGGCATTTTTCGAATATATCTCGCAATCGACAGGATTTTCAAATGCCGTCGATCCCCGATCGCTCAGGGTAATTGCACGCGGATCTTGACGATCGCCTCGATCAGCGGCTCAAACATCCCCTGCTTCCCGAACCAGATCAGCAACGCACCCAAGGCGAGGAACGGCCCGAACGGGAGCATTCGTTTCATCGATCCGCCCATCACCGAACCCAGAATCCCCCAGATCGCACCGATCACCACCGCAGCGAAGAACGTACCCACCGCGTCGATCCAACCAAGACACGCGCCGACCGCGCCCAAAAGGTGCACATCTCCCAATCCCATCGCTTCCTTGTCGAACGCCAGCGTTCCCAGAATGCGAACACCCCAGATCAGACCACCGCCCACCAAATAGCCCAGAATGACGCCTCCCATCACGCGAAGCCAGTCGGGCACCGCGATTGACGCAGTCATGTTCAAGGTCACCGGATCCAACTCCCACGGACCCGCCATGCGATACGCCAACGATCCACCCAGCAACGCAAGTCCCACAATCGGGGCGATGAAGATCAATTCCCTCAACATCTCGCGGCGGGCGAAGGGATAGCGAATCCAGTAGTCCTGTCCATCCATCGGCCCCGACAGCGTTTGCCCCACATACGCGAGAATCAGGATGTGAATCAGCGCCGCGATTCCGACCACACTTGGCCACAGCCAAGAATCAAAGTGCCAACCCCAAGCCGCCACGGCCAGCAGAACCGCTCCCCCGAGCATGATCGCCATGCGGGTTCGGGAACGCCCGTCCTTGGACTCGTCGACCGGTCCGGACTCCGGGGCCTCCACAATCGGCTGCTCTGTTCGTTCCCTCTCCGCCTGCGCAATCGCCTCGCGTTCCCACTTCTCGTAATCGCTGAAACTTCGCGAGAAGATTCCGAATCGAACCAAGAGATTGGACATCACAACGCCGAGTCCGCCGCCGAGCGCCGCACCGATCCACCACCATCCATGTGACCCCGGGGTTGCGATCGACCAAAGGTTTTGCAGTTTGGTTCCGGGGAGACCGGTGAATCGCCCCGGTTCACTGACAAACTCAATCCAAAGCGAGAAACCGCAGTGTCCGACAATGGCGAGGATCGTCGGAACCCATGTGAGCATCATCGGGATTTGGAATGTCTTGGCATCGGTAAGAAACATCGCAACGAGCGAAGCAAACAGCATCAGCACCACGACAAAGACGGGCCATGTTTTCATGAACCCCGCTTGACCCCAATCTGCGGAGAGCGGGTGAACCGATGCGTACCAAGGGGTGGCAGGATCGGCGTATGTCATCATGAACGCCGCGCCGAAGAGCAATGCGACGTACAACTCGACGAGCGGATATTCCGGCGAAATGGTTGCGCGGCAGAACCGACAGCGTCCGCGGAGTGCGAGCCAACCGAAGACCGGGATGTTCTCGCGCCAGGTCAGCAGGGTTTCGCAGGAGGGACAGCGTGACGGCGGGGAGACGATGTCCAGTCCCAGCGGGACTCGATACACGATGACATTGATCAAACTGCCGAGGCATGCGCCAAAGGCCATGGCGAACAACATCTTGATGATGTCCGCCGCGATCAGAACGATCTCGGGATTGGACTCAAGAAACTGCGCCATCGTGTTCATGCGTCGATGATCATCGGCTCAATTCAATCGGCGAGTGGAATGATGCGACCTCAACCCTCATCCTTGGATTTGAGTTCCTCAAGACGCAGTTCCGCTTGCTCAAGCACCTTGACGCAATGGGCATGCAATCGCATCCCCTTTTCATACTCTTTGAGCGAATCCTCCAGACCGATCTCCCCCCCCTCGATGCGCTCGATGATCGCTTCGAGTTGCTTTACCGCATCCTCGAAACTCAGCTTGACATCGGACTCATCGGACTTCTTGCCGCTCATTTTGCGTACTCCTGAATCCAGGCCTCACGAAAACAACCCGCCTTCATTCTTGATGTCGCGTTGGGCGGGGGATTTTTTTCGCACAGGAATCGCTCCGCTGCTTTCATCCGGACCCGTGACCACCGAGTCAATCATCCCCTCGGCGACCAGGGTCTGCAATCGAGTCCCCGGTTCGCAATCGTTCGCGCTGCGAATGACACGCCCGGAAACATCTCGGGTGATCGAATATCCACGATCCAGCACCGCCGTCGGATTGATCGCACCGAGTTGCCTTCCCAGCGCATCAACTCGAAACCTTGCTGATTTCAATTGGCCCGTCAACGCGCTGTTTGCGCGACTTCGGAGCGACTCCAGATCGATCTCGACCAGTCGCGAATTCATCGCAGCGACCATGAGCCGCTTCAGATCCTTCACTGATGCCGTCATTCTCGCATGCACCGCGCGAGGACTGCATCGCTCTAGCCGCGAAAACGACTTGGCAAGTTGACTTCCCGCGACCAACACCCGCTGCGTGGTCCGCGACGTCAAACGATCATGCATCGCCTGACAGACCCTTTGGCCGTTTTCGATCAACTGTTCCATCGCCGAGTTCAATCGTCGTAGTTCGCTCTCAAGCTGACGATTCAGATCGGCACGATCCGGCGTGAGCAGCATGGCGGCTTGCGTGGGGGTTGAACATCGATGATCGGCGACGAGTTCCGCGAGCGTTGTATCGGTTTCGTGCCCGATGGCCGCGGCGACGGGCACGGAGCATTCGACGATCGCCCTCGCCACCTCTCGATCATTGAATCCCCACAAATCCTCCATCGAACCGCCGCCTCGCGTGACCAAGACCGCATCGACACACAACTCCGCGGCGCCGGCGCTGATGCGCCGAATCGCGGCGGCAACTTCCGAGGATGCGCTGTCCCCCTGAACTCGAACATCCACCAACAGCAATCCGACCGACGGACACCTGCGACCGACTGTGTTGATCACATCCTGAAGCGCCGCACCCGTCTTGCTCGTAATCACCGCCACGCGACGCGGGAACGCGGGAAGCGGTCGCTTTCGCTCCGGATCCAACCAGCCCAATGCTCGACATTCCTCCACCAAGGCACGAAGTTTGGCCTCAAGCGCCCCCGCTCCCGCGGGTTCCATGCGGTCCACGATGAAAGTCAGCTTGCCGCCCTTGGCGTAAAACTCGACCCGACCTTTGACCTTGACTTGCTGACCTGTGCGAGGCGTGAACTTCACCCGACTGGTCGTCGATTGCCACATCGCGCAACTGACGACGGCGTTCCCGTCCTTGAGTTCAAAGTACCAGTGATTCTTAGAACTGAACCCGCCGATTTCGCCCTCAACCTCGATCATCTGAGGGAAGCCGCGCTTCAACACACCATCGATCATCGCCCCCAATTGCGAGACGGTGAGCGCTGCGACGGACTCGGATGAAGTCGACCCACCGGCGCCTCGCGCCGCAGCCATCTTGGACGGATCAAACGGGAGCCGGGACATCAGCCCAACAGTAGGCTGCACCGCGCTTCTTACTTCATGGCGACCGTCGCAGCCTCGGCGGAGACTTTCACGCGAACGGACGCACTGCGACGCATGACGCTGTCCGACGGCACGACGCGCACTTGCGGGCGTCCTTTGAGTCGAGGCACATCAGGTGCGATCTCGATAATCGCTCGCGGCTTGATCTTCATCTCCGTCGCATGCTCCGATGCTTCACGGACAGACTCATCGCGCACGAAGGTGCGCACTCCACCTGTGTATCCATGATCGGCGAGCCACTTGCGACGGGCATCCTCGAACATTCGAATGTTATCGATGGGATACCACGGCGAAAATGAGATCACTCGAAACCCGACGCGAACATGAACGCGTGCATCTTCGGAACCGCCCGCACCGTAACGAGTCGCTTCGGTTGTGCATCTCATAGCCGGTGATCGCGGTCCGGCGCTCGCAACGCTCGACCAAACGACCCCGTTGCGTGCAGGGCAACCGCACCGATCATGATCAACATCGGTCGCGCCTTGGGTCAGCGAGCATGACAGAACCGAAAGACAGACGAATGCGACATCTCTGATCGATGGCATGGCACAACCCTCTTCCGATGTTTCGCCGTGAGCGTCCGCGCGCACTCATCCGAACCCGATCACTTCACAATGACCGAAATCAGCGCTTTTTCAACGGAAATCGCGGCTTTTGTCGGTTCTTCCGCGGCTTGTCGACAGTTACAAGACCTTGCGGGTCACGTGAGCGCGTCAACGATCCGACGAACCAACGGAATCACGAAAAACGCAATCGGCCAAGCGACGCAGAACGCAACGAACCAACGACTCGGCCACACGTGGATCGCCGCGGCGAAACCCGAGTACACGATGCCAAGCGCCAGCGACATCGCGCCGGACATGATCAGCGCCATCAGCGTAACGAACACCAGGTGGCCTTGGCTTCGAGAGAGTTTCACTTGCGTTTCAGCACGACGACCGTCGTGTCATCCTCCGGATCGGGTGAGCCACGGAACTTCGTCGCCGCCGCATCGAGTCCGAGCGCGATATCCGCAGCCGAACCGTTGAGCCTCGCGATCGTCGCATCAAGGTGCTCGGTGCCGAACGCGGCCCCGTCCGGGGCGAATGACTCGGTGATGCCGTCAGTGAACAACACCAAAACATCTCCGTCGTTCAACTTCGATTCGGCGGACTGGTATGCAAGATCATCCAGGATTCCGATCGGAGCATCAGCGGCCTGATCGAGTTGGATGATGGAACCATTCGCGGCGCGCAGGCGAGGCGGAGGATGACCGGCGCACGAATACACCATGGATC
>JBKDPX010000448.1:0-6288 GCA_046342165.1 Phycisphaerales bacterium
TGGGAGACCGACGAGCGCAGAGGCCGCATTTCAAACGCCGAGGGATCACCGAGTTTCTCGCTGACTCGCATTGTCGATCCGATCTTCGGACAATTGCGCAATCCAGACACGCGCGAACGCATCATGAGCGATCCCGTGTTGCGTCAACGATTCATCGACATGATCACGGGACGAGGAACGCCTGCGCCGCGCGCTCCGGAGCGAAAGCCGACGGCGAATCCCGATCCGAAGTCCGGAGGCAAACCATGAGCAAACGCCGCGGCTTCACGATTTTGGAGTTGATCCTCGCCGCGGGCATCGGCTCGATGGTGTTGGTTTCGGGCGCGGTTTTGTTTTCGGTGATGGATCGCAGCGACACGGCCGCTCGTCGGCGATTCGAAGCGTCATCCGAAATGCAGCGCACGCGATTGATCATGCAGCGCGCGTTCTCACAAATGCTTATGTCCGACGAGCAAAAGCCGCTGAAGCAAACCGACGGCACCAACGATGCGGCGAAGGCATCGGCCGCTGCATCCAAGCGAAACGGGCGAGATCCTGACGCCCCGCTTCCGCCGCCGCGATTGACGCTGGGTCTGCCTGAAACCCAAGGCGCTCGAACGACCGGCATGCAGCGACTGGAAGTCTGTCTTTTCGAGTCGCCGGTCCCCACCGTCAAAACCAATTCATTCGAAGCATGGTCGTCCGGCGTGAGTGCGGTGCGTCGCGAACGCAAGTCGCCACCATCCGATGTCAAAGTCGGCGAGGCGCCGGAACCCGATCGTCCGAGTGAAGAGATGGAAGATGCGGTTGAGGAGGCGGAACAACCGGTTCGCGCCTACCGGGGCGCGTTTGAGTTTCTTCCCCAACCGCCGGCGGATGGTGAGATTCAAGAGCCGGGTGCACAGCAAAGATATCAGTTGTGGTGGGTTCCGATGCCCGCTCGTCGCGCCGCCGAGCACATGCTCTCCGCCGACGCGGCGAATCGAACCATGTTGCCGAGACCGTACTTGCTGTGTTCGGACATCCTGCACGCGGGCTGGCGTTTGTACGACGACGGACAGCGCAAAACCGCCGCGTCCGCGATCTGGGACAGTGATCTTCCCGCGTACATCGAGTTTGAGATCCGCACGGCTTCCGGATTGCAGTCGCAGTGGATGTTCGAGGTGGGCTGGGCGAACGGTCCGGAGTACCGACGCCCGCTCTTGACGGCCGCCCAGCGGGAAGAGGGCCGCCAACAACTCGAAGCGATTCGGAACGAACAGATCAAAGCGAAGGAAGACAAAAAGAAGTCATACAAGTACGACGCGGACGGTTGGAGAATTCCGGAATGAACTTCAATCGCCGTCGCATGCGATCGGGTTTCGCGCTGGCGTTCGTGCTGGTGTTGATTCTCGCGTTGAGCGCGATGGTGGTTGTGATGTTGGAGCGTCAGAGCGCTCAATCGCTGACCTACAAGCGTCAAACCGATTCGTACGCGATGCACCACACGACCGCGGGTTTCAGCGAAGCGATCGAGGCATGGCTCCGCAACAACGGGCAGACGCCCCTGCGTCGCATGATCGGACCGGGCGGACACGCGTTTGATATCTCCGTAAGCGGCGGTCTGCCCGTGCGCGTCAGTCTGTACGAGGCGCAAGGTCTGGCGCTCGCTGAACTGTCCGGACTGCCCGAGGAACAGATCGCCATGGGACGCGAGATGCTCGTGCATCTGCGCGAGAAGTATGGAATCGACGCCGCACGGTACACCCGCACCGACGGCCCGCTCGCCATCAGCATCCGCAGCGCATCGCAGGAGATGCTTCTCGCCGCGGCTGAAATCGCGATGCGGGAAGAAGGCGATCCTGAAAAGCTGGTGGACGTGATGATTCGGGCTCGTGAAAGCGGGAACGACGACGATATGGACATCACGAAGATCGTGAATGAAGCGGAGGTTCCGCCGTCAGCCAGACCTCGCGTGGCGTCGATGTTCGTGACCGAAACAACACTGTGGCGCGGCACGGCTGAACTGGTGGAACCCGCCGGTTCGTTCGAGGAACCGCTGGTCTATGAGTTCTGGGCCAACATCAGATCAGGAAGCAAAAGTTCGCGAGATACAGGCTCATTGCTGCAGCGTTCCACATCGATTCTCCGATGGGAGCGATTGCAACAGCCGACCTACCGTTGATTCGACGGATCGGATGGTTTCTTCAGGAGCGTAAAGGATGACGCAGGGACATCTTGATCGATCAAAAGCGGTGCGAATCGCCGGGGCGGCGAAAATCGCCTTTGTCGCGGTCGCCGCTTGCGGGATCGTCGCGACCATGATGCTGGGGCGGGGCGAAATCCCTTCACCCCAAGGCCCGCTCACGCTCATCGAACTTCCTCCGCTTTCGGGCACCCAAACCACAGCTTCGAATGTTGCGTCCATCGATCATGTCGGGATTGTCGAGCGCTTCGAATTGATCGCCAACGCCCCTGCGAAGCCCGCGGCGCCCGTCGATTCGGAGAGCTCCACCACCACCGCACCCCCCGCTCCTCCCGCGGACACGATCGAGTATCTCGGGCAGATCGGTTTCGGAATCGGCAAACTGGCGCTGATCCGTCACAACTCGGTCCAGCGAATCGCCGCGACGGGTGAAGCGATCGGCTCGTTCACGATCGTCGAAATCACACCGCCGAAACTCGTCGTTCAGGAAGGTGAGACGAGGCGCGACATCGAACTGAAAGCCAAATCCGCTGACGTGCTCAGTCGTGCGGGTGGCGGAGCCGGTACCAATGGTGTGAATCCGGCAGGTTTCGCCGCCAACGCGGGCAACGCCAACGACCCCGCAGCCGCCGCGCGTCGAGCCGCGGCAATTCGCTCTCAGCAAACTCAAAACGCTGTCGCCGCCCGCCCGAATCCGAATGCCGCCGCACAACAGAACTTTCAGGCAGGCATGAAGGGAAAGGCCGCGCCGATCAATCCCACCGCTGCAGTCGCGAGTCCGAAGGCGAATTCACCTGAAGGATTTCAAGCGCGGTTTGATGCCGTGATGGAGCGATTGAAAGCCACGGGCCAGTTTCAGAACGAAGACGACATGATCGAGGCGGCGAAGAAGTTGCTCAAAGCCGAGGAAGAGGACCAGTAAGTTGAGCGTACGAGTCTGCTATCTCGAGCGAACCGCGCGCGGACGCGTGATGACCGGGCTCCGATTGACCGGAGTCGGTGTCGATGAACGCTGGCGTTCAACCGGTGCCGGTGTGACCGCGTATGAGGATGCGAGCGCCTGGATCCGTGAAAAGCTCGCGGAGTCGCGCAGTGCGCACGCACTCACCATGTTGTGCATGGACGCTGATGGAGCTGTCTGTTCCTGGATCACGACCCAGTCGCTGGATCCTGAGGCGATCTCCACCGTCGCCCGAGACGGCCACTCCGCCACCGGCGACGACAATGCTTCGGCGATGACTCCGTCAGGTTTCATCGGCGGTGAATCGGATGAATCGGTCGTGCAAGCCTTGGTCGCCGCACCCGCCGAAACCAAGCGCGCGCCGTTTGGTCGAAAGTCCTCAGATGAATCCGCCAAAAGCCTGAGGGTTCCCGTGCTGACCGCGGCTGATGTCGGCGCAAAACTGTTGATCGACTCGCTCGACAGACTTGGCGTCACCGTTGAGCGTACATGCACGATTTGGCACGCGATGACAGGCGCTTGGGATCGTCAGATCCGTGCGGGCGAAGCCATCGATATGCGCACCACGGCGGTGGTCTGTCTCCATGCTGATCACGATGGGACCGGTCGCCTGCTGTGGTCTTGGTCAAAGGGCGGTTCGCTGCTGCTCGGCGGCTCGATGCGACTGAGTCCGTCACGAACCGTCGGCGAGACGAGTACGGAAGACGGCGCACTGATCGTCGCGGACAGCGCTCCGGCGCCTGCGCTTGGAGAAACCGAAGTCGGACGGCTTGTCACCGAGTGGCTTTCGTGGGCGGCACAAACCGGAGAAGCGCCCTCCCGCATCATCTGTATTTTGCCCGAGCTCCCCGCGAACGAGCATGGCGTGCCCGCAGCACCCGCGTTCGCGCAACAACTCGCCGCGGGATGGAACAATTCGACGGTCGACTTGGTGACCGATGGCGAGCCGATCACCGCGACGCTTCGTCGCTTCGCGGAGGCGCTCGACAACACGGCAACGGGAACTCCGACGCCCGGAAGCGCGATGGTGCAATTGTCACTGCGTCCGGGTCGTGCGCATCGCAAGATGTTCGTGTGGACGAGTCTGGTTTGCATCGCGTTGTCGGGTGCGATGGGACTGGTTTCATGGCGATTGTCCGCCGAATCGGCCCGCAAGAGGCTGGCTGCGGCCGAATGGCAGAATCGCTGGAGGGAACTGTTGCAAGAGCAGTTCCCGCAAGCCGTCGCCGCCCCGGTTCCCGGCGAACCTCCCCGTCCCGCGCCGATCGAACAAGTTCGCGAGGAAATCGCTCGACTTCAGGATCTTCGCGCCCCGGCGGATCGTCCCGAGGCGACGATGCCCGTCCTCCAGGAACTCGAAAGCCTGAGCCTGATCATCGCGAACCCCGAGTACACCATCGAGAGCGTCGAATTCGATTCGCTCAGAGACGTCCGTTTGAATCTTCAGGTCAATTCGCTTGAGGAAGCCGAACAACTCCTGGAATCGCTTCAGAGCATCGAGGGACTTCACACCGTGGACTGGGAAGCGAAGTACCCCTCCGGCTCCGCACGACCTGAGAACATGCAAAAGCTCAAGATGTCCTACATCGGTCGATGGAATCCCGAGCTCAAGCGCAAGCCGCGCGGAGGTGGCGCATGAGTCGCATCTCCGATCTCAATCCGAATCTCAAACTCAACGACGACGAGCGCGCCCAGCTCTCACTCACGGCGCACAAGGCCGAAAAAGCGGCGAAACCCACGCATCTGCTCGTGCTCGCCGGCTCGCTGCTTCTTGTGGCGACGCTCGCGCTGATGTCCTCCGCATCCAAACTCTCGGATGCGACCAAGTCGCTGAATTTCCAGAACCGACTCGCCGAGGACATGGTGGCGGAAGTCGCGACGCTCAAACAACTCAGAGACGCATCCACCTCCAGCGGACCGACCGCCGGAGATGAACTCAACACCATTCGCAGCCGCATCTCGCAGGCCGCCGCCGGCGTCGGCATCAAGAACGCGGACAAACTCCTCCCCGACAGCAATCAGGCCAACCCGCAACGCCCCGGCGCAAACAGCGTGCAGCGACTCTTCAAATACACCGT
This sequence comes from Phycisphaerales bacterium, assembly GCA_046342165.1. GTDB lineage: Bacteria > Planctomycetota > Phycisphaerae > Phycisphaerales > UBA1924 > JBEIUO01. The sequence continues at coordinate 5,204 of JBKDPX010000448.1, forward strand.
GCAAAATGACACGCTGGGCCCGTTGCTTGAATGGATGGCCGCGGCGCCGCAGCAGGTGCCGGGTCTCGAGGTCTATCAACTCAAGCTCACGCCACATAACAACGACTGGACATTAAACGTCACGTTCTCGCGCTGGGAGCGCGTCAAACCCAAGTGATTCGGCGATTCATCATGAGAACCACTCAGATTCTGTCATGCGTGCTTGTCGCGGCTCTCGGATTCGCGGGTTGCTCCACCGGAGATTCCCGTCGCACGGAAGCCGGGCCGCAGCGCGATCTCGCGAAAGATCGCGCGGAAGCGATCCGCCTCTTCAACCGCGCCAAAGGGGCGCAGGATGATCGCAAGTGGGCGCGAGCGGAGGAACTCTACAAGCAGGGACTCGCGCTTGACGATGACATCTCCGGCGCATGGAACAACTACGGCGTCGTACTCCTCGAACAACAGCGCTACATGGACGCCGTCCCGGCGTTCGGCAAGGCGGCCGATCTCTCGCCGAAAGACCCGACTCCTTATGAAAACTTAGGATTGCTTTACCATCGCGCGGGTTATGCCGAAGAGGCGCTCGAGTCGTACGCGAAAAGTCTCGAGCGCGACCCGAACTGGCTGCCGAGCCTTCGCGGAGCCGTCGTTTGCGCCAAACAGCTCAATCGCAGCGATGAAGAGAGTTTCGATCGCGCCAAGCGCGCCCTGCTCATCGAACGGGACGAGCAGTGGCGTCGCGTCTTCCGCACCCAGATGATCCGCATTGAAAACGATCTCAAGGAAGCTTCGCTGAGCCCCTGACTCAGCGCTCTTCGATCACCACCGGCATGGAGACCCGATCGATCCAACGCGAGGATCCGCGCGTCCACCAGATCGTCTCCGTCGGTTCCAGTGACGGCGGCACATCCCCCGGCGACTCGAGCTCCTCGAACACAACCTTGGCGTCGAGTTGATCGGACATCACCGCACGGAACGCCTTCAACGCGGATTGCGTCATCGGCACATCGGCGATCCATGTCGCTCGGACCTTTGATGCGCGATCGGTGAACGCCGCCATCGGCCAATTCAACGCCGCGCGCGGCCCGATCATTCCGATTGCTTCG
>JBKDPX010000449.1:0-2647 GCA_046342165.1 Phycisphaerales bacterium
GATGTGTCGACCATGTTCCTGTTGTGGGTCCCGTTGTTCCTGCTTTACGAACTCGGCGGATTGTTGTTGAGACTCTTCCCGTCCGAACGACTCGCCCGCTCCGCAAAGAAGACTCCGAACCCCGAAGACGACAACCCGCTCTGACCGACCCATGAATCTGTTTCGTCGACTCTTCGTGAAGAATGACCCCCCGCCTCAATCGGGAGCGCTTTCCCCGCGAGATGTTCAGATGATGGACCGGGCGCTCGAATTGGCGCAACACGCGGCCGAAATCGGTGAAGTGCCGGTTGGTTGCGTTGTGTACGACACCAATACCGGCGAAATCCTTGGGGAGGGGTTCAATCGGCGCGAGACGGATCAAGACCCCATCGCACATGCGGAGATGATCGCGATCACCCAAGCCGCGAAGCGAATCGGTTCGTGGCGACTGAACTCTTGCACACTCGTTGTCACGCTGGAACCGTGTATCATGTGTGCGGGTGCTTGCGTGAATTCCCGTGTCGGTCGCGTCGTCTTCGGCGCCACCGATCCCAAAGCCGGGGGTGCACGGTCACTCTACAAACTTCTTGAAGACCCCCGACTCAATCATCGTGCTGAAACTCATTCCGGACTTCGTGCCGATTCCAGCGCCGAACTTCTACGCGATTTCTTCCGCAAACTACGCAGATAATCCCCTTTCAAGGTGGATTAGTGGATATTCTCGTCGATAAACAGCATCGTCATCCGCCCGTTGTGAAGCGTTGTTCCTGCGTGGAAATTCGTAATGTTCACCCAAACGACCGAGTATGCACTGCGTTCCATGGCCGCACTCGCGCTCTTTCCCGAGGCGCTTGTGCCCACCAGCATGATCGCCGAGCGGACCAAAGTGCCGAGCAACTATCTCGCGAAGGTGCTTCAACAACTCGCGAACGCCGGATTGATCACCGGTCGCCGCGGTGTCGGCGGCGGATACAAACTCGCCCGTCCCGCCTCTGAGATCAACATCTTGGACATCATTCGCGCGGTCGGCCGACTGCAACGAATCACAACCTGTCCACTTGGACTCTCCAACCACGGACCCAATCTCTGTCCGTTGCATCGCCGCATGGATGAAGCCGCGGCGTCGCTCATCGAACGATTTTCAGGTGTTCACCTGAGCGATCTGATTTCAGATCCTTCATCGATGCACAAGCCGCTTTGTGACGCTCAGACAACCGCCAGCCTGACAATCAACGGCGCGAAGTTCTGAACAATCCGCCTTCCGAGCCGAAACAGCGGCGCGTTTCCGCGCTTTTGCTTTCATACACTCGGACACGATGTCACAAGACACCACACCGACAAACGCGCTTGAATCACAACGCAGAGAAAACCGCGCGGCGGTCACGGCTTTAGGCCTGAATCCGTACGGCACACGCACCGACGGAATCTCAACCGCCGTCGGCGCCCGTGCGCTTCACAGCACCGAGGCGGATCAAACCGTTGCAACTCACGGCAAGGAACCCGGATTCGTCGATCCGCGAGCGAAAGTCACCGTTGCGGGGCGCGTCACCTTGCTGCGCGACAACGGCAAGCTCATTTGGATTCAGATTCGCGATCACACGGGAGACATCCAAGCCGCGGTGAGTCAGCGTGATGTCAACGAAACCGATTTTAAGTTCGCGAAACTCACGGATCTCGCCGACATCATCATCGTGACCGGCCGAGTCATGAAAACCAAGACCGGAGAGATCACGGTGTGGGCGGAGAAAATCCAACCAGGTTCCAAATGTGTCGCGCCTCCGCCCGCGAAACACGAGGGGCTTCAGGACGTCGAACTTAGGTACAGACAACGTTATGTCGATCTTTGGTCCAACCCCGAGACGATGGGAGTCTTCCGCACGCGATCGCGCATGATCGCGGAGATGAGGAAGTTTTTTGAGGCCCGCGGCTACGAAGAGGTCGAAACCCCGATGCTTCAGTCGCTCGCGGGCGGTGCGGCGGCACGACCGTTCGTCACCCACATGAACGCGCTGAGCATCAATCTCTTCATGCGCATCGCGCCCGAGTTGTTCCTGAAGCGACTGCTCGTCGGCGGAATGCCCAAGGTCTTCGAGATCAACCGCAATTTCCGCAATGAAGGTCTCGACAAGCGACACAACCCGGAGTTCACGGTCGTTGAGGCGTATGAGGCGTTCGGCGACTACCACACGATGATGGAGTTGGTCGAAAGTCTCGTTCGACACCTGGCGACATTCGTTGCGCGAGAGACCGCGTCCGGAGCCGAGCTGAAACTCCCGTTCGGCGATTGGACCATCGATTACGGGACACCCTTCCGCAAAGTCACCTACGCGGATTTGTTCAAGGAAGCGCTCGGGTTCGAGATGTCGGATATCGCGCGTTGCCGCGAGGAATGCGCAAAGCGCAAGTTGAAACACACGGGGCTTGATGACGTTTTGGTGGTGAACGAACTCTTCGAAGAAGTCGCAGAAAAATCAATCGATCCCGCAAAGCCGACATTCGTGATGGATTACCCGAGCGCGATCTCGCCCCTGACGAGACCGAGTGCGAAGAACCCCGCGATCGCGGAGCGCTGGGATTTGTTCATCGGCGGCATGGAGATCGGTCCGGCGTATACGGAATTGAACGACCCCGATATCCAGGAAGCGAAGTTCCGCGAGCAACTCAAGGG
>JBKDPX010000450.1:0-2881 GCA_046342165.1 Phycisphaerales bacterium
GACTTGATGCCGACCAGACGCAACTTCTGCGCGGCGCGCTCAAACTCTGCGGTCTGCAGAGTCGGGACGGGCGCGACGCGGGTCTGCTTGCCGGCGTATTGAGAAACGAGGAAGAGCGTCATCCCGAGGATGACGACGAGGCTTCCGATGAGGAGCTTTTGAGTGGCGCTCAGTGCGCCGAGCTGCTTGGCGATCGAATCGAGTATGCGCCTGAGCTGGTCCATGACGTCGGCCTCCCTGCCGCTGCGTTCATCGCGCATTCCTTGCGCGAGGCCGGCCGAATGTGCACGCACATACTGCCGACTGGGCTTCTTTCGGCGAGCCGTCGGCGGGAGCTTGAATGGACTTTTACCTATGGTCCGAGAAGTTTTATCAGGTCAGCAAGAATCACCCGAAAGGGTCAGACTCGCATCTGCTTCACTTCGTCGTACGCCTCCATCACCCTGTTTCGGAGGGCTTGGAGCATTCGGAAAGCGTCGTCGGCCTTCCTGGTCGCATCGATGACACGCTCGACATCGGTGCGTTGACCGGTGAGCACATCTTCGACCGCACGATTGGCTTCCTGTTGGGCGCGATTGACTTCGTCCAGGTTACGGGCCAGCATCTCTTTGAAGCCGGGTCCGTTTGAGTCACCTGCGCCCTCCGGGCGCTTGACGAAATCAGGACGGAGCGGGGTCCCCCCGCTTGCGCCGCTGATAAATCCCAGTGGATCTGCCATAACCGATCTCCACCGTCCCTGCGAACAACGCGGGACGTCTTGACATCATACATCAACCCAGCAAACGAAGTGCCTGCTGAATCATCGTTTTGGACGCCTCCGCCGCGATGGCGTTGGCCTCGTATGCGCGAGAAGCTTGAATCGCGTTCACCTGCTCGAGCACGGGATTCACATTCGACTCCATCACGTAACCCGCTTGCGCACCCTCTTTGATCGCTCGCGGATCCGACGGGTCCCACCGCATGTTGAACGGCGTCGGATCGTCCTGAATCGCGGCGACGTGCACGCCGAATTCGCGCCCTTCCGCCGTTTTCGCCGTCGGATCGCCGGGAGCGAAGAACACCGACTTGGCGCGATACGGCGTGCCGTCCGCATTGACCGAATGGCGGTTGGCGATGTTCGCCGAGATCGCCGTCAAGCGAGTTCTCTGCGCGATCATGCCGCCTGTCGAGATGTCCAAGAGTCCGTACATCGTTCACTCCCGACTCAATCACACGCGCTGCGAGATCGCCGCGCGAAGAAGTTCACCCTGCTGACGAAGCACATCCGCGGCGAAACGAAACTGCAAGCCGTTTTCCGCCAAGTCCTGCATCGAACGCTCAAGATCGCGGTTGTTGCGATCGTGGTAGAGAATGTTGGCCTTGGCGTCCCGGGGTGAGAGCTGCATGTTGCCGCGCGCATCACGCACGAAATCCCGTGTTTCGGGCATACTGAACTCACCCAGATCGGTGCCGTTGGCGGTCTCGGCGCGGCGATCGAGCGCCTTCTTCAACGCACTCTGAAAAGCCGGCACCGACACGTCCTTGGCTTGATAGTTCGGCGTGTCCAGGTTCGCGATGTTGTGAACGATCAAGCGCTGACGCTGCGCCGCGAAGCTCATCGCGTCAGTCAGCGCAGGACGTGCACCGAAGTTCATGACATCTTGAATCAGCATGAGTGACCCTTACCGCAATCGACGTGCCGAAGCAAACGGAATCCTTACAGAGACTCGTGGACGAGCTTGAGTTCCTTCCACTTCTTGAGCTTCAGACCGAGCGTGCGCACGCCGATCCCAAGTGCCGAAGCGGTTCGCTGACGATGGCCGTTGAAGCGTTCAAGCGTGCGGACGATCGACTCGCGCTCGATTTCATCGAGCGTGCGGATGACATCCGACGGAACCTCGGGCAAGCGCGGCTTGCTCTCGATGATCTGCGTCGGCGCTCCGACGGGCGTCGCGCGCATCTTGAGCCAGGGTTCGAGCAATTCGCGACCGATCGTCGCGCCTGATCCTCCGGCGAGCACCACGGCGCGCTCGCAGATGTTCTGCAGTTCGCGCACATTGCCCGGCCAGTGGTACTCGCTGATGAGTTGAAGCGCTTCGGGCGCAAAAGTCGCCGCGGCTCGTCCGTCACGCGAACAGATTTCGTTCACGAAGTGCTTGGCGAGTTCGCCGATGTCATCGCGGCGCTCGCGCAAGCTCGGCAGATGCAGCGGAAGCACGTTCAATCGGAAATACAGATCCGAGCGGAAGCCGCCCTTCTCGACTTCGCTCGGCAAATCACGATTGCTCGTCGCGATGATTCGGACATCAACGCCGATCGAAGTGCTCGAACCGACGCGCTCCAGGCTGCGCTCTTGCAACACGCGCAGCAATTTCGCTTGAATCTTCGGACTCACTTCCGAAACTTCGTCGAGCAGCAAGGTACCGCCGTCCGCGAGTTCGAAGCGTCCTTTGCGCGTCTTGTCGGCTCCGGTGAACGCGCCTTTTTCATGTCCGAACAGTTCGCTCTCAAGCAAGGACTCACTCAGCGCGGCGCAGTTCACGGCAAGGAACGGTCCGTTCTTGCGACCGCTCAGTTCATGGATCGCTCGCGAAACCACTTCCTTACCGGCGCCCGACTCGCCCGTCACCAACACCGTTCCATGCGAGTTGGCGATGGCGGTCAGTTGGCTCTTGATCTTGTCGATCGCACCGCTCTTGCCGATCAAGCGATCAAGCCCGCGCTTCTCGTTGATCGCTCCTTCAGGACGCGCGGCACGCAACACCGCGTTTTCACGAAGCAACTTGCGATGCTCGATGGCGCGCTTCACGCAGATGATCAGTTCGTCGCCTTCGAAGGGCTTGGTGAGATAGTCGAACGCGCCGGTTTTCATCGCTTTGACGGCGGTGTCGATCGTTCCGAA
>JBKDPX010000451.1:0-1324 GCA_046342165.1 Phycisphaerales bacterium
CATCCACATCGCGTAGACGAACGGGAGACCCGTGAGTTCGCGCCATGCGAGGCCGAGATCGATCTGATGCGGATAGTCGGCTTCAGGCGGATGACCCGTGATCACCTTGTCGCCGATGAGCAGAATCGTTTCAGGAAGTTCGCCCGCGCCGGTCGCATTGAAAGGGTTTACAACGGGTTTCACTCCGAACGAACGTCGCAGAATGAGTTGCGCGAGAATGACGGAGGTATGACTCTCGGTGTCCGCGGCGAGTGCGGTGACTTTGTCGAACGGAACCCGGGAAAAGACCCGGACCGTCAGCGTCGGACCGTCGCAGCCGATCATTCCAACGGGGAAAAGTGCCATTTTCTCGGGCGAATTGACGGCGTCGACGATCGAAGCCAGGCCGAGCTCCGCGTCGCGCCGAACGACCATGTCAGCGATCGAAGCGGGCGGCGCGGGCAAAAGCGTGAGACCTTGCACGCGATCCAAACCATGAATCAACGGCTTGGTGTTCACGTAACGCACGCAGGCGATGCGGATGTTGTCCATGTGTCATTGTTGACTGCAAATCCGACTTCGGCAGTCCTAACCTTTCGGCCCGGAAGCGCCATTTGGAGTGCGATATGTCGGACCTGATTCGCGGCAATGCGGTGATCGGACAATCCGGCGGCCCCACGGCCGTCATCAATCAATCATTGGTCGGTGTGATCGAGGGCCTTCGCATGGGCCTTCACGCATCCGGCGTCGTTGATCGCATCTATGGCATGCGGCACGGTGTGAAAGGCCTCGTCAAGGATGATCTCATCGATCTCACGGGCACGCATCAGGATCGACTCGATCGATTGGCGATGACGCCCTCCGCCGGACTCGGCAGCACTCGCGACAAGCCCGACGCGGCGTATTGCGAGCGCATCATGGAAGCGTGTCGCCGGAATAAGATTCACTATTTCTTTTATATCGGCGGCAACGACTCCTCGGATACTTGTCGAATCGTCAGCGAGAAGGCCAAGGCGGCGAACTACGACCTTCGCTGCTTCCATGTGCCCAAGACCGTCGACAACGATCTGATGGAGAACGACCACACGCCCGGATTCCCGAGCGCGGCGCGCTTTGTCGCGATGGCGTGCATGGCGGACTTCATGGACAACATTTCGTTGCCGGGCAGCAAGATCAACGTGGTGATGGGACGCCATGCGGGCTTCCTGACCGCCGCGAGCGCGCTTGCGCGTCGTCGCGATCGTGAGTTCGAGGAAGTGCCGTCGCACACCACGGACGGACCGCAGTTGATTTATTGCCCTGAAGTTCCGTTCGACATTGAACGTTTCGTGGCCGATGTCGAGGC